>NZ_JBFUJG010000044.1:0-40120 GCF_056401495.1 Mucilaginibacter sp. P4_E8 | reverse complement strand
GGTGATCACCATCGCGCTTTTTTGTTTGTGCCACTTCTTAAGAGCCCTTTCAGGAAACACAAATCTTATTTCCTTTTCTTCCCGTCAGCAGATAAGCTTCGGATGAAAGCAGACAGAATATGCTGGACTTGTGCGGCTGCAGGGGCATTAGCAATTTTGCCAAAAGCAATGGTTGTGAGCGAACGAAAGTGGCGGCAAAATTAAGCAGCCCGTGGTTCTGGCTGATTTGCGGGGCGAAGGCCTTGTGCGGCAAAGAAGCATTTCTGCTGAAAGCCCTTTGGTTACTTTGTGGCTACAAAGTAACTGGCCCTCCCGCGGCCAAGAGCGGGTCTGCTATAGGCATATTCGCTCGATATAGCATAGAGATAGCTTCGTTCCTCGCAATGACGTGGTGATTGGGCAATGTCTATAATAAGCTTCTACAAGGTAATATTTACCTTATTTTTGCTTTTGAAACTTCACCTTAACCGTAACTTGTTCAGGTTTGCGGTTGTTATTGCCAACCCACGAAGGGCCAGCCTTTATCAGATCGATAGCTTTTTGATCAGCAGTGGCATTCAGGCTCTTTTTAATTTTAAAATCGCTAAGATTACCATCTGTATCAACAGTAAAAGCAACACTTACACTCCCCGTTGTACCATCGGTTAAAAAGGCATTTGTTTGTAAATATTTTTTAAGCGAACTCCATCCATCCTGCGGATGTGCACTTTCAGCGGCGGGTTCATCATTAGCATCTTTTTTAGTCACTACAACTTCACTAAGGGCACCTTTAATCTGATCGAGTTCTACTTTTAAGCTATCACCTCCTTTTGCACTTACCTGCTTGTGCTCATAACCAATAGATGCAATATCCAATGTTTCTTTATTTCCTGACACGGGTAAAGCAAAATACCCGTTGGTATTGGTTACTGTTGATTTATTTGTTCCCTTAATGCGTATAGCGGCGCCGATCACAGGCTGACCATCATCCTTTGAAATAATGATGCCCGAAATATTAGTACCGGCAATGTGTCCGGGGCCAAATTGCGTTTTTGAATCTTTTGATGTAATTACCGTTAAACCCTCTACTTTACCCTGCAACTTTGAGTCGATAGTCGCTGCGGAAGATCTTGCTTTTCCCCTGGCCAATTCGGCCTTTTCCAGACTATCCTGTTTACTTTGCTGATTATAGTTCATGACCACAACCTCGCTTAGTTGTTGCGTATTATCCTTTTTCTCTTCCTGCAGTTTAATTGTTGGCGCGGCCGGAGGCGTTTCATTCGCCGTGTACCCATAGTTTGAATCAGAAGCAACTTTACTATCATTCGCTGATATTTCCTGCTGATATAAGGCCTTATCGCTTAGCTTACCGGCCGGTTTTAATACGGCGGCCGGTTTCGCATTTTGTGTAATTAACGGAGCTTGTGCAACAGAAGCAGCGGGCGCTTTTAAAGTGTCTTTTGATTGTTCAACCTTGGTCTTATCAGGGACGGGCAGCGCAATATTGGCTATTTTCTCTGCCGGAGGTGTTTTTTTAAGCCACAAGCCGCCAATAGTTAATACCACAATAATTGACGCGGCTATTGACAATATCTTCCATGGAATAATGCGAGCTTTTTTTACACTGGTACGCTGTTCCAATCGTTCAGATAGCTCATTAAGATTAGTCTGCTGATCTTTACCGGCAGTTTCATATCCTTCTAACGCGTCCATCAAAAATGGATCGTCAAGGGCCTCGCGTTCAAGCTTATGCATGGCAGTGGCACTAAGCTCCCCGTTATGGTACTTCCTGATCTGCGCTATGTCTACTTTTTTATTGCTCACTGTTCTTCTCCAGGCAAATTTTCAGGTTTCGTTTGCCGTTTTGTATATAACTTTTTACCTCATTTAAACTAAAACCGGTAATATCCGCCACTTCCTTATAGCACTTCTCTTTTAAATAAAACAAATCAATGCTTTGTTTTTGCGCCCCGGTTAGTTTATCAATACAACGCTCCAAAGCGTTATAAGCTTCTTCGCGGTTATTATCATCAGGATGCAAAAGCGGGGTAAATTCCATAACCTCATCCAAAGCAACCGTTTCTAATTTTTTACCGGCCCTTAATTGCATTAAGCAATAATTGCGCCCAAGTACATATAACCAGCTCCTGAATATGCTGATATCATGTTGTTTAACTTTGGTCACCAACTCTTCAAATATCCCCATCACCGCATCCTTTGCCTGTTCCTCATCCTTCAGGTATTTTAAACAAACTCCATACATCAAAGGCATATACCTTTCATACAGCTGCCCTAAAACTGCAACATCACCGCTACTACGATAAATAGATAGCAGTTCATCGTCGGCTGATGGGCTTTGTTTGTTTGGTTTGATAGAATTGGTCATTAAAAAGCGCAAAATAAATTTTTTAAATCGTTTATGGAAATTAACAGTTGCATACATCCTTATTAAAAAACAAAAATGTTATGAAACAGCTATTATTCATTTTGATACTTGCGGGCTTTACAGGGTTTAAGCCAACCAGCAGCCGTCACATCAGCGGAACCGTTTATGATGATACCAGATCGGTATTGCCGGGTGTACAGGTATTAGTAACAGGTACCCGTATTGCCACACAAACAGACACCAAAGGGCACTACGCCATTGACGTACCAGATGGAAAAACCAGTTTAACATTCAGTTTTATTGGCTTTGAGCCTCAAACCATTAAAATAAGTAAAAGCAATACCATAAATATTTACCTCAAAGCATCGTTTAAAACACTTAACGAAGTAGTAGTGACAGGCTATGGAACGCAAAGAAAAGTAAACATTACCGGCAGTGTAGCAACCATCAATCAGGCACCTGCTTCAGCTAATCAAAAGCTGGCTGGCAAGGTAGCGGGTATTATTGTCGGTAAAAATAAAATGTACTCAAATAGCTATATGGTGGTTGATGCAAGAATGATGCCCCCTCCGGCAGAAAACGATGAAAGCTATAAGGGCATCAACGAAAATGGCTTTAAAACTGTCGACAGCGAACCCTTATCTACCTTTTCTGTTGATGTTGACGCAGCATCGTATAGCAATGTAAGGCGCTTTATTAATAGCGGGCAATTGCCGCCTGCCGATGCCGTAAGGATTGAGGAAATGATCAATTACTTTCATTACAACATACCAGGTCCAACCAACAATGAACCGGTAGCTATTAATACCGAACTATCTGCCGCGCCATGGAACAGCAAACACCGCTTACTGCGTATAGGCCTGAAAGCCAAAACCATTGCTACAGATAAACTGCCCGCTTCAAATCTGGTGTTCCTGATTGATGTTTCGGGATCGATGAATGATGCTAACAAATTGCCGCTGGTACAGTCGTCATTAAAAATGCTGGTTAACCAGTTAAGACCTCAGGACAGGGTAGCCATTGTGGTTTACGCCGGAGCAGCCGGCGTAGTATTACCGGCCACCACAGGCGATAAAAAAACCACCATTAACAATGCCATTGATAATTTACAGGCTGGAGGCTCCACAGCCGGAGGAGCTGGAATTAAACTGGCCTATAAAATTGCGCGGGAAAACTTTATGAAAGGTGGCAATAACCGCGTAATACTGGCAACCGACGGTGATTTTAATGTTGGCGCATCCAGCGATGATGATATGGAAAAACTGATTGAAAAAGAACGTGAAAGCGGCATATCGCTATCTGTTTTAGGTTTTGGGATGGGTAATTATAAAGACAGCAAAATGGAAACCTTAGCCGATAAGGGTAATGGTAATTATGCCTACATTGATAATATTACCGAAGCCCGCAAAACCCTGATCAGCGAATTTGGAGGCACCTTATTTACCATTGCCAAAGATGTAAAGCTGCAAGTAGAATTTAACCCGGCCAAAGTACAGGCCTACCGCCTGCTGGGTTATGAGAACCGCGCTTTAAACAAAGAGGATTTTAACAATGATAAAAAAGATGCCGGCGATATGGGTTCTGGTCACACAGTAACCGCGTTTTATGAAATAGTGCCAGCCGGAATTAAGGATGATTATTCGGGCAGTGTTGATCCGTTGAAGTATCAAAAACCAAAACCTGTTACTTATGTAACCACTACCGACGAAATGCTGACCATTAAATTCAGGTACAAACAACCAACTTCATCAGTTAGTAAAGTGAGCCAGGTTATCGTTAAAGATACTCCGATAGCGTTAAAAGCAACATCAATTGATTTTAGGTTCGCGGCCGCTGTTGCTGAGTTTGGTATGGTGTTACGTGATTCGCAGTTTAAACAACATTCAAGCTATGACCAGGCCATACAAATGGCCCGCGCCGCAAAAGGAGAGGACACCGAGGGTTACCGCGCCGAATTTATAAAACTGGCAGAAAGTGCCAAACTACTAAGTCCGGGCAAAGTACTGGCATCTGACGAAGAAAATTAATGTGTTTATCGATTAGAATTTTCAATGAGTAAAAAAATAGATGTCATTTCGAACGTAGAGAGAAATCTTATACTACTTGCATTATTCGCCCTTTGTACATTTTATAAGATTTCTCCTCGTTCCTCATTCGAAATGACATTCAAGATTTGTTTTTAATTAAAGGTACTCGGGAGCATTTATCGTTAAACACATTAAAACTACTGCAGAACCAGGTATACAGGATCAATAAGGGGAATGTGGCTGATTTGTATCACCTGCCTGTAAAACAAGGCCTCTGCTTATGCAGGGGCTTTTGTTGTACCATAAGTTTATCCGTAATTTGCACCACATTTATAATCTGTGAAACTCTACGTTAAAAATATGGTATGCAACCGCTGTAAAATGGCGGTAAAAACCGAACTGGAAAAAGCCGGTGTCGAGCCACTGAGTGTAGAACTTGGTGAGATAACCCTTAACGAAAATCCAACAGGAAAGCAACTCGATGGATTGGGAAAAGCATTGAACGCTTTAGGATTTGAAATTATTGACAACCAGAAAAGCCGCCTCATAGAGCAGATCAAAACACAGATCATTAAGCTGGTGCATTATACCGATACGTCAACTCCATTAAAACTCTCAGCCATATTAACAGATCAGTTGCACCACGATTACAGCTACCTGAGCAATTTATTTTCGGCGGTGGAGGGCACTACTATTGAAAAATACTACATCGCCCAAAAAATTGAACGGGTAAAAGAGCTGCTGGTTTATAACGAGCTCAATCTGTCAGAAATAGCCAACCTGATGGGGTATAGCAGCGTGGCTCACCTTTCGGCACAATTTAAGCAGGTAACCGGCATGACACCATCAAAGTTTAAAAGCCTGCAGATACATCACCGTCAAAATCTCGACGATGTGTAAACTATCTCTTAACGAAGTGAAATCTTATAAAATTCATCTATAATTCTGTAAAGTCTGCGGGAGCTTTGGCTGATAAATTTGTGTTATCAATTTAATTACAAAAATCATGACACATACTTATCAAATAACCGGCATGACCTGCAGCGGCTGTCAGCATAAAGTTCAAACCTTGCTTTCGCAGGTAAAAGACGTGCAGAACGTAGATATTTCACTTGCCGAGGGCACAGCCGATATTACCATGGGCCGGCATGTCCCTACATCAGTATTACAGGATGCTTTAAAAGATTTTCCTAAATATCAGCTAAGCGAGGCTGCGCATAATCACATGGCCGGTATGGAAATGGATGATACCGAAAGCAGATCATGGCTCGCCACCTACAAACCCATATTGCTCATATTTGGCTATATTTTAGCCACAGCGCTTATTGCTGGTTACACCGCGCATGGTTTTATGACCATGACCGCCATGCGTATATTCATGAGCGGCTTTTTCCTGGTGTTCTCCTTTTTTAAATTACTTAACCTGCAGGGTTTTGCGGATAGCTACTCCATGTATGATATTATAGCCAAACGCTTCCGGGCCTGGGGTTACATATATGCTTTTGTTGAACTGGGTTTAGGCCTAGCTTTCGCACTGAATATTCAACCTGTTATAGTAAACGCGATCACCTTTATAGTAATGAGCGTGAGCCTGATAGGTGTGCTGCAAAGCGTGCTGAACAAAAGAAAGATACAATGTGCATGTCTCGGCGCTGTTTTTAATTTACCCATGAGCACAGTCACCATTGTGGAAGACGCTTTGATGATTGTGATGAGCGCAGTAACATTATTTAGTGTTTTTTAAGCCATACATTCAAAAGCAAAGGTCTTCCCATCATATCGGCCTTTGCTTTTGAATAATGTAACACACTGCCAGGAGTAACTATAGTTTTACTTACTTAAATGTCATTTATTTTACATGTTAATGTACCGATACGTTAAAAACCATCTTATTCCCTACATTTGCGGTTTGCCCAAAATATAAACGTACGGAGGGCAATTTATCATAAACAGAAACTTCATGTACGATATTTGTTGCATAGGGCATATTACGTTAGATAAGGTGGTTACACCAAGGGCGGTGGCACACATGGCCGGTGGCACATCATTTTACTTTTCAAGCGCCATCCGCAATATGGATGTGAGCTATACACTGGTAACTTCGCTTGCCGAAAGCGAAATGCATACTGTTGAAACCCTGCGCGCAAAAGGCACCGAGGTACATGCTTCTACCTGTGCGCATACTGTATATTTCGAAAACATTTATTCAGGTAATCAGGATCATCGTACCCAAAGGGTATTACAAAAGGCCGATCCTTTTACTATTGAGCAATTGAATGGTATCAATGCCAGTATATTCCATTTAGGTCCGCTGCTTGCTGATGACATTCCGGTTAATCTGATCAAAGAACTAAGCAGCCGGGGCAGGGTATCGTTAGATGCACAAGGTTATTTACGCAAGGTTGAAGACAAAAATGTAATTGCTGTTGACTGGCCGGCCAAAAAAGAAGCTTTGCAATACATTGATATTTTAAAGGTGAATGAGCACGAGCTGGAAGCGCTTACCGGGCTTACAGACATCAAGAAAGGCGCTGAAGTATTGGCCGATTGGGGTGTTAAAGAAGTGGTAGTTACCCTGGGCAGCATGGGTTCTGTAATTTATGCTGATGGTATTTTTTATAACGTACCCGCCTACATACCAACTGCTGTTGTTGATGCTACCGGATGCGGCGATACCTACATGGCTGGCTATTTATACCAGCGCACCAAAGGCGCTTTGTTCCAGGAGGCCGGAGAGTTTGCCGCGGCTATGGCCAGCTTTAAAATAGAATCATCAGGGCCGTTTACCGGCAGTAAAGAGGATGTAATGAATTTGCTGGAAATTGGGCAAAAGACCTTTAGTTACTAAATTATAATTTGTCATCCTGAGCGACAGCGAAGGATCTATTATTGAACATGCCTATCGTAGAATAGATGCTTCACGTTGTTCAGCATGACAAAATAGTTTACTTATATTTCTTTCACATCAGTAGCACTTATCCAGCCTTCGTTACCGTTGGATAGTCTTATTTTCACCCAGTCGTTACTGTGCTGTAAAATATCAACTTTGGTTCCGTCATGCAGCACAAACAGGTTCTTTGAAGTATTACTCGGTGCACTTTTTATGGTTACCGAACTGCTAAAAACAATGGCCTGCCGATGGCTTTCAAAATAGTCGGCTTGCCTTGCGGCCACAAAAATGGTAGCCAAACCAAAGAACAATAGCAAGATAGCGGTATAAAAAGAGATCTTTTTCACGCTGACCGAATTGGTAAACCTGTAAAGGATAAAAACGAGCGAACCAGCCAGAAAGAACAACACGCTCAGCACCGCCAATGTACTTAGCGAGGCTCCTAAAATAAAGGCATGCCACCATTTGCTTATAAAAAACTCCGGGGCTTCATCCAGCTTATCGCTGGTTTTTAAGTTGGCCAGCTGGATATTGACACGGATATCCTCATCGCCCGGCGAAAGCTTATGCGCCTTTTCATAATACAACAATGCCGGTGCGATATCATCTGTTTTATAATAGGCATTACCCAAATTAAAATAAACCGCCGTTGACTGATAACCACCATCCACTAACTTTTGGTACGATGTTATGGCCTCTTTATACTGGGCTTTGGCATATTGTTCGTTTCCCTTTTTAAACAGCGCAGCTACGTCATCATTACTAAAAGCTAATAATGGCGATACGATGAGCAATAACAGGTATATGATGCGTTTGATCATGTTATATTTTATTTTCAATGTCATTGATCATATTTTTTGCTTTGTCAAACATTTGCTGCTCAGATATCCCCGATACCGGTGCATAACGGGCCATATCGCACAGATCAAGCGTATCCAGCAGTTCATTGATCAGCCCTTCATCGAGCGCCTGGGTTTTCAGTTCGGTAGCTATCCTTTCACGGTTCAAATCAGCCGCGGCAATATTCAGCTTATCGCTTAAATAACCATATAAACCCCTAAACACATTTTCATAAAATGCTTTTGAATTATTGGCCGATAGCTGCGCCTGCGCGCTGGCCAAATGTTTGGCTGCTATTTTACCAGCCTTTCGGCTTTTTACTTTAACAATATCGCTATTATTCTTTTCGTCCCATTTACCATAGGCCAAAGCTCCTAAAAACAAAAGCGGCCCAAAGGCAAGCAGGCTATAATATAAACCCGAGCCATAAAACCCTTCGCCTTTTTTGATGATATCATCACCGTCAGTTTTAATATAGCGAATATCCTTGTTCAGCATTTTAACATCCTGCTTATCAGCACCCGAATAGGCGGTAACATTACTTTCAGACAACCCTTTATTTACTTTTATAGCAAACGCCTTTGTTGGCAGCGTTACATATTTGCCGGTTGAAGGATCAAAATAAGAGAATTTTACAGGGTCAATATTGAAATTCCCTTCATGTCTCGGTATCAGCAGATAAGTATACACACGGCTGCCTGATACTCCGCTTTCTTTTTCGGCAATGGTATCAACCGTTTTAGGGTCATATTTTTCGAAATCGGCCGGAAACTCCGGACTTAATGGTTTCAATAGTTTAAGGTTCCCTGTTCCCGAAATTCTTATTTTATAGTTGAGGGGCTCATTGGCTTTAAGCTCCTTTTTATCTATACCGGTACTGATAGAAAAGCGACCAACGGCACCGCCAAAGCCATCGGGCTTACCCTGAGGCAGGGGCTTAACGTGTACAACTACCGGGGCGCTTTTTATTTTGTATTTAACATCATTGTACGAATCAAAAAACTGATCGAACGGATCGCGGGATGCTGCCGATTCCCTTACCACAAAAAACATGGACATGCCATCAATAGTAATGTCGCCTTCATGCTCCGGAAAAAGGATACTTTGCTTCATATCGGCAACATTATACTTTACGCCTTTGTAAGTCTCGGTACGCCAGTGTACATTTTGATCGGGGTTTTTAATATCCTGACTGTAAAATCCATTCAGATCTGGCAATTTCTCAGGCTCGCTGCCAACAAGGGGTACCCTGGTGTATAACCTGTAAGTTAAGGTTATTTGTTCGCCCAGGTAAACACGGCTTTTATCAACCACCGCCTTAATGAACAATGATTTGGCGATATCAGTCCCTGGCTGGTGCATGGTTACGCCATTATTAGGACCATTTTGACTTTGCGCGGCCGCGTTATTGTTTTGCTGAACAGCCTGCCCTTTAACCGCTTTAATTTTTATGGGATTGGTGCTCAGCTTTTTGCCGTTTACCACTATAGTTGCAGGCCCAATGGTATAGGTACCTTCTTTTACCGCAATCAGATCATAACTATAAGCCATGCTCGACGATGCATTACCATTGATAACCGACATGCTGGTAGACACATTAGGACCGGATACGACCAGGAAACCATTGAACGAAGGGGGAGTAAAGCGGTCGCCATTAGCATTTACAGTAAAAGTAACCTCAAACTGCTCCGTGGTACCCACCTCAGTTTTACTAACCGATGCGGTGAATTTTATATCGGCAGCAAAAAGCAAACTTACCTGAAGCAGTAACAGCAATAGTATGGAATATTTTTTTTTCATTGTTTACAACACTAACGCTTACCAGTCTTTTGTAATATTCACCTTAGCCCCTTTTAACTTTTTGTTTTTCAGCTTATCCTGCGTTTGTTTTTCATCGTTATTCAGGGCTTCCAGCATCCGTTCCGCATCTTCTTTGGATACATTATTTGGCTGTGGCTGCTCACCATTTTGCTGGTCTTTTTTATCCTGATCTTTATTCTTGTCGTCCTGGTTCTTTTTGTCTTTGTCCTGATCCTTCTTGTCTTTATCTTTATTTTTATCGTCCTGGTTCTTCTTATCCTTCTTGTTCTTATCTTTATTCTTATCGTCCTTATTCTTTTTGTCCTGTTGCTTTTGTTGCTGTAGCTTTTTTTGAGCATAGGCCAGGTTGTACCTGGTTTCATCATCCTGCGGATTGTTCAGTAGTGATTTTTTGTAGGCGGCAATGCTTTCCTCCAGTTTTTTGGAGTCGAGCAGGGAGTTACCTAAATTATGGTATGCTTTGGCCAACACTTCTTTATTGTTTGATGAGGATGCAATTTTATTGAATTGCGCACCGGCCTCGGCATATTTCTTTTGCTTGTACAGGGCGTCGCCCAGGTTAAAGTTACCTTCAACCGTTTTGTCTTTTTTACCAACTGATAGCCTATAGCTGCTTTCGGCATCTTTATAATTTTGCTGCTGGTATAGCTCATTACCCTTTTTGATGAACTTTTTTTCTTGCTGGGCAAAAAGGAAAGAAGCTTGCAGTACTAATAATACAACTATGATAAATTGCTTCATGGCTTTTTTACTTCAAATAATTTCAACCCGCTCAAGCGCATATTTTTGCGGTTCGAGATAAAAAACTCTATCATCAATAACACCAGCGTAATGGCCACAAAAAACTGGAAACGATCTTCAAAATCCTTATAAGTTTTGCTATCGTACATTTTACGCTGTACTTTACCTATCTGGTCCATCACAATGCTTAACCCGCTGTTGGAATTGTTGGCTCTTACATAAACGCCATTACCCGCCGCTGCAATATCCTTGCACATATCCTCATTTAACTTACTTACAACGGGTTTACCCGCGCTGTCGGTATGGAAACCTGCGGGTTGCCCGTCCTTGTAAATGGGTATAGGTGCACCTTCAGCAGAACCAACACCTACTACATTGATGGCGACGTCCTTGTTTTTAGCCTGTGTAGCTGCCTCAACCGCGTTATCCTCATGATTTTCACCATCGGTTATAAGGATCATAGCCTTACCGGTCCCGTTCTTAAAATCAAACGATTTCATACCCAGGTCTATTGCCGCACCAATAGCTGTACCTTGCGTAGGCACCATATTGGTATTGATGGTATTTAAAAACAGCTTAGCTGCGGAGTAATCAGTAGTAACCGGCAATTGTACATAGGCCTGACCTGCAAAAACAATGATACCTATCCGGTCGTCATGCATTTTATCAATCAACTGCGCAATGGCTTGCTTGGCATTCTCCAGGCGGTTTGGGGCCAGGTCCTGTGCAAGCATACTGTTTGATACATCCAGCAGGATCATCAGATCGGCGCCCTTGCGTTTTACTTCCTCGGTTTTGGAACCCATCTGCGGATCGGCCATGGCTACTATTAAACTGGCATACGCTACCAGGAAAAAGATGAACTTAAGCCATGGTCTTGAAAAAGAAACCTGGGGCATCATCAGTTTCACTACATTTTTATCCCCCAGGGAGGCAACAGCCTTCTTTTTCCAGCGGCTTACCACTAAAAACAGCAGGATAAAAACCGGAATTACCAGCAGTCCCCATAAAATATCTATATGTGCAAAACGTAGCATTTTATTAAGTTAAGGCCCCTTTAAACAGGGTGTTTTTTAATAAAAATTCAAGTGATAACAATACCAGGGCTATAATGGTCCATGGCAAAAACATTTCTGTTTTTTTGCGGTACTGGGTTACATCAATTTTAGCTTTTTCCAGTTTATCTATCTGGGTATAAATTTCTTTCAGCGTTTCGTTATTGGTGGCCCTGAAATATTTACCCCCCGTTATGCTGGCAATTTTTGATAGTGTACCCTCGTCAATATCAACCTTCATGCGCTGGTATTGAACCCCAAAAGGCGTTTGAACCGGATACGGCGCATAACCGTTAGTACCAAGCCCTACCGTATACACCCTTACATTAAATTGTTTGGCAATCTCAGCAGCGGTAATGGGTGGTACTGATCCGGCATTGTTTGAACCATCAGTAAGCAAAATGATCACTTTGCTTTTTGCTTCGCTGCCCCGCAGGCGGTTCACCGCGGTTGCCAGGCCCATGCCAATAGCGGTACCATCCTCAATCATCCCGTTTTTGATATCAGCATACATGTTAATCAGTACATCATGATCAATAGTTAGCGGACATTGCGTAAAGCTTTCACCGCTGAATACGACCAGGCCAATCCGGTCGTTGGGGCGGTTTTTTATGAAGTCAATAGCGATGTTCTTGCCGGCTTCCAACCGGTTGGGTTTAAAATCCTCCGCCAGCATACTGCCTGATATATCTGAGGCTATCATAATATCAATACCCTCGGTAGTGCTGTCTTGCCAGCTTAATGACGATTGCGGCCTGGCCAGCGCAACTATTAACGCAATCAGGGCCAATGATCGCAATACAATACCCGAGTGCCTGTAAGGGGCTATATTGCTTTTTTTAATAGTGAAACCCTTAAGCGTAGGCACACTTAAATTCCCTTGCAGCTGGCGCTGTTTCCATATATACCAGCTCACCATTAAGGGTATGATGATCAGTAACCAGAAAAATCCGGGATGGGCAAATTCGATTCCGTTTAACCAGCTCATTTCTTATCCTCTTCCTTTACAACGGGTGCTTGAATCACTTGCTTGGTGTTGTTTACAAAAGCCACAGCATTATCCAGACTTTGCTCATTTTCATAAGGCAACGGTTTTTCCTTGGCAAACTTCACCAAATCGGCCAGGATCAGCATCTGGCGCAGCATGTTTCTGTTCTCCTCGGTAATATCCATGTACCGCAGACTGGCAAAAATCTCATCAGATGTTTGTTCCTGTGCCTGTATGGTGTAGCGGATCTCTAAGTATTCGCGTATCACATCACTTAATTCCGTATGATATTGTTTTACCTGTTCCTGCTGCCATAGTTTTTTATCGCGCAGTTCGGTTAGTTTTTGTAACGCAGTAATGTAGGCTGGTATAACAGGTTTGGGAGCTTCTACAATAACTTCTTTTTTAGGTCTTTTCCGTAAATAATAAATAACGGCGCCAATCACCAGTAAAACAGCTAAAACTATAAGCACCAATTGCCAGTTATCGCGCAGCCAGTCCCACAAAGAATATTTTATGGCAAGCGGCTGCTTAATATCATAAATAGCTTTGGTGGTATCAACCGCTACCGGCGATACCTGCAGCCTTAATGCCTCAGTTTTAGAATCGCCGCCCGTTGCGTGGAACGCGTATGATGGGATCACATAATCGCCGCTATCAAACGAAGTGATGGTATAACTCCTTCTGATGGTTTCCATACTTACATCCTCTTTATCAAATGTAGTATCGGCCTTAACGCTTACAATTTGAACTTTACCGCTGATGGTATCCGTTAACACCGGGAAATCAACCTTATCCTTTACGTGGAATTTAACGCTCAAATGAAATTGGGTTTGCTCACCTATCAGTATCACTGCCCTGTCGAGCTTGGCCTCGGCTCTGATGCTTTGCGCGCCGGCCTTATAAAAAGAACCCATTAGTACTATACACAGGATCAGGATGTAATTAAAACTCCGCATAATCATCTTCTGCCTTCCCGCTTTTTAAATAATGTCATTAATGGCTTTACGTATGATTCATGTGTACCCACGCTGGTAAAATCAACACCCGATCTGCGGAAGGTTTCTTTCAGCAAGCCGTTCCTTCTCAATCCTTCTGCTTTAAAGGCATTACGCACGGCCTGGTCGGCAGTGTTAATCCATAACAGTTCCCCGGTTTCTTCATCCTTCATTGGGATCAGGCCCAGGTTCGGGAACTCTTCTTCATGTTTATCATACAGCCTTAAAGCAATAATATCATGCTTTTTATTGGCGATCTTTAATTCATCATCAAAACCGGGGCTTATAAAATCGGAGAGAATAAAAGCCGTGCATTTTTTCTTGATAACCCTTGTAAAATATTTCAAGGCTTCGGCAACATTGGTGCCCTTACTCTCTGGTTTAAAGTCTATCAGTTCCCTGATGATCATCAGTATATGGGTACGGCCCTTTTTAGGCGGAATAAATTTCTCGATCTTGTCGCTAAAGAAGATCACCCCCACCTTATCGTTATTCTGTATGGCCGAAAATGCCAGCACTGCGCAAAGCTCGGTAGCCAGGTCTTGCTTTTGCTGGTTTTGGGTACCAAAATTTTCAGAGCCGCTCACGTCCATGAGCAGCATTACGGTAAGTTCACGTTCCTCGTCAAATACTTTAACGTAAGGGTGATTAAAGCGGGCGGTAACATTCCAGTCAATAGTTCGTATCTCATCACCCAACTGGTATTCACGCACCTCGCTAAAAGCCATACCTCGGCCTTTGAAAGCCGAATGATATTCGCCCGAGAATAAGTGGTTACTTAACCCCCGGGTTTTGATCTCGATCTTCCTTACTTTTTTAAGCAGTTCTTTGGTATCCTTAGCCATATTGAGCCCCCTCTAAATCCCCCCCTGAAGGGTGAGACTTTTGATCAGCATTTTTAATAATTAGGTGTAATTCCTTTTAAAGCCCTCTCCCTTTAGGGGAGGGTTTGGGTGAGGCTACGGCACCTCTACCGCGTTTAAAATCCCTGTGATTATATTTTCGCTGGTAATGTTCTCTGCCTCGGCCTCGTAACTTAAACCTATACGGTGACGCAACACATCATGGCAGATGGCACGCACATCCTCAGGGATCACATATCCCCTGCGTTTAATAAAGGCGTAAGCTTTGGCAGCCAGCGCCAGGTTAATGCTCGCCCTTGGCGACGCGCCAAAGGTGATCAGATTTTTATAATGAGCCAGCTTAAACTGTTCAGGGTAACGGGTAGCGAAAACAATGTCAATAATATACTGCTCAATTTTTTCGTCCATGTATACTTCCCTTACAATTTTACGGGCACGTACAATTTCTTCGGGTTTAATGATGGCCGTAGGTTTAGGCATACCATTAGGTAATATATTGGCACGGATAATTCTTTTTTCTTCTTCCTTATCCGGGTAATTGATAACTACCTTCAGCATAAAACGGTCAACCTGTGCTTCGGGCAATGGGTATGTACCTTCCTGCTCTATGGGGTTTTGCGTAGCCAGTACCAGGAAAGGGTTAGGCAGTGGGAAAGTATTATCGCCAATGGTAACCTGACGTTCCTGCATAGCCTCCAATAGCGCGCTTTGCACTTTGGCGGGGGCGCGGTTTATTTCATCGGCCAGGATAAAGTTAGAGAACAACGGTCCTTTACGAACAATGAACTCTTCCTTTTTTTGATTATAGATCATGGTACCCAGCAAATCGGCTGGTAAAAGATCGGGGGTGAACTGGATACGGCTGTAATCGGCCTGTATGGCTTTTGCCAGCGTGTTGATGGCCAGCGTTTTTGCCAACCCGGGAACACCTTCTAAAAGGATATGGCCATCGGCCAATAAACCGATCAGCAATCGTTCTACCATATATTTTTGTCCGATAATCACTTTATCCATCTCCATTTTAAGCAGATCGATAAATGCACTTTCTTTTTGTATCATTTCATTCAGTGCCCTGATATCGGTTGAATACGATAAGTTACCAGGAATTGTGCCTGATGAAACGTTTTCGGTATTACTTTTTAATTCTTCCATGCAATCTTTTTAATTCGGTAGGCAAACTTAAACACACAATCATTTTTTCGCCAAAAAAAAACGGTGCTTAAATGTTAAATTTTGTTAAATTTTCATCTGCGGCCATAAATATATATGTTATAGCAGGCATTAAAGCTTAATTCTGGCTTAAATGTTAAAACTAAACGCATATAGTTTGACGATCAATATATTGTGCATCACATTATATCTTAATGAATATGATTTATAAGCTATATTTATACTGTGTATTAACCCCTGCCTTATGTATAAAAACTATTACTGGTATGTACTGCTGATAGCGGTAACTACATGCACTTCGATCGGCGTAAGCGCTCAAAGCTCCTTTAAACCCATTTCTTTACCACCCAATATTAATAGTGTAAATGAGGAGTACTCAGGCATAACCATGTATAATAACCGGCTTTATCTTGAACCGCAATATGGCAGTCGCAAAGAAACAAAACTTGACGGCGACTTTTTTATATATAGCATATTGGCCGACAGCATAGGCAGGGTTATAGATAGCAAAGACACCTCGCTAACCAGCTACAGAACCATCAGCGTTAAAAACCTGAATAAACTGCCCGATTCAGTAAAAACCTGGTACGAGGGATTCGAAGCTATAGCCATATTCAATAATACTGCCTACTTGTCCATAGAAACCAATGATTCCTCCAACTACTGCTTTTTGTTGAAAGGAAAGCTTGATACGGCTAAAAATATACTGACAATTGACCCGCTGAATTTTATAACGCTTAAAAGACCGGTTCATATTGAAAATGCCGGATTTGAAAGCATGACCTGGCTGCCAAAAGAAAAAAAACTTTTGGCATATTACGAGTTTAACGGAGCTCCTAAAGGTGGCAGCGGGTATTTAATTGATACTGCTTTTAAAAAGGTTGAACAAATAAAAACGCCATCGCTTTATTTTCGGATAACAGATATTGCCACAACCAGCGATGATAAAATTTATGGTGTCAATTACTTTTGGAACGGCGACTATAATGCCTACCTGAACAACGATATCATAAAGAACCAGGAAGAAAAAATTAAAAAAACCATCCCTGATCTGAAAGACAGCCTGACCAACAACCCCGACTATTTAAAAGCAAAAACCACCAGCTATGGCCGTATTGTAATGCTCGATAACCGTAAGGATACTAACTGGAAACAGGTTACATCAGCCTTCCCGGGACCAAAAAATAATTGGGAAGGTATAACGCTTTACAGAAAAGGCGCTTTGATCATTACAGATGCCAACAGGAGCAGCAGGCAGTTAAGTACGTTTGGATATATTGCTTTTTGAGTAATGATGAGGGTGATTACATTTTTTACCTGGTCATCCTGAGCGTAGCGAAGGATCTATTCGCAGACATGCATATTGAAGAGTAGGTTCTTCGCTATGCTCAGAATGACAAATTATGTTTTCCTAACCAACTTAATGTTTATCTCCCAAACCAAATTCCCTGTAAGTATTAGGTTTACTATCGGCATTGCTGAAAGCAAAGGTGTAGGTAGCGCCCCAGCTTTCAAAATCAGCATTTTTATCGGTAGATGTTTCTACATGTACTGAACTAACCATATATATACCCTCACGGCTCAGTTTAAAGTAAACTTGTCCCAGGGCATCGGAACTTAACTTTTGCGGAAACACATTGCCGTTAATGGTTCTTACATAAACTATAACAACGGCATCTTTTAATATCTTGCCTTTAAATAGTATTTGAGCAGTCACATCATCACCATAGCTGGCCTTATATGGGTTTTGTTGCAGCACTATTTCATAATCTTCGCCCAGCGGTTTATCAAAATCTTTACCGTTAGCTTTATCAATAGCAATCAATGTTTTTAAATAGCGGTTTGACTTTTCAACAAAATACTGCTGATTACTGTTTTTAGCGTCTTCGGCTATCTTATCCAGTCCTTCGTTATCCAGGTATTTTAAAAATTTGTTCCTTTCAGATTCTATGCTTTCACTTTTCACCAGTTCTATCAAGGCCAAACCACTGTTTTCAAACTGATAATTAAGTATGTTGGCCGATGTGTCTTTCGGAGCCGGAACCTTGCTCAGGTCAGTTTTTTTCGATCCTTCATACAGCATAAATTTCGAGATCTTGCCGGCCTCGTATTTATATTCCGCGTCTTTTTGAAATTCATTGCCACTCAATAAATGTAGATTAAGCTTATCACCTTTTTTTAGATAAAAGCTTTGGGGCAATAAAAAATAATCCTGAGAACTGGCCGCAAAACCAATGATCAATAATAACGCGAACAATAAAAAACCGATTCGTTTCATAGTTTTTAGATAGGATCATCAAACATACAAAGTTTTAAAAACTTCAGTAGTTTTACAGTATGATTTTTGACCGTAAAACCCTTAATAACGAAGATTTAACATTTTTTTACAAAAAATTGTTGCTGCCACGCCTGGTTGAGGAGAAAATGCTGATCCTGTTACGACAGGGACGCATTGGCAAATGGTTTTCGGGAATAGGGCAGGAAGCCATTGCTGTTGGCAGTACACTGGCCATGCAAAGCGACGAATATATTTTACCCATGCACCGAAACCTGGGTGTTTTTACATCGAGAGATATCCCGCTTTCGCGATTAATGGCGCAGTGGCAGGGTAAGCCATCAGGCTTTACCAGGGGGCGCGACAGGTCCTTTCATTTTGGTACGCAAGAATATAAGATCATAGGTATGATATCGCACCTGGGGCCACAGCTGGCCCTTGCAGATGGCATTGCACTTGCCGATGTTTTATCGGAACGAAAAAAATCAACCCTGGTATTTACCGGCGAAGGAGCCACCAGCGAGGGCGACTTTCATGAGGCCCTCAATATCGCTTCAGTTTGGAAACTGCCTGTTATATTTTTGATCGAGAATAATGGCTATGGCCTTTCAACCCCGGTTAATGAGCAATATAACTGCCTTAAACTGGTGGATAAAGCTATAGGTTATGGTATAGAGGGCCGTAGAATTGATGGCAATAACATACTGGAAGTTTACCATACCATCAAAGATATTAACCAAAGCATTCGTGAAAACCCGCGACCGGTATTGCTGGAATGCATGACCTTTAGGATGAGGGGCCACGAAGAAGCTTCGGGTACCAAGTATGTTCCGCACAATTTATTTGAGTGGTGGGAAGGTAAAGACCCGGTGACTAACTTTGAAAATTATTTATTGAGCGAAGGTGTGCTGCAGCCCGAATTGATCCCGGTGATCAAAAAGGAAATGACCACGCTCATCGAATCGGAATTTGAAAAGGTATACAGCGAGGCTGATATTGTTCCGGATATAGAAACCGAAATAAGAGATATGTACCAGCCTTATCAGTTTCCTGCCTCACAACCACCTGCGTCGCCGGCAACCAGCAAACGGTATATTGATGCTATAAGCGATGGATTAAGGCAAGCGATGCGCAAACATACCAACCTGGTGATCATGGGTCAGGATATTGCGGAATATGGCGGTGCTTTTAAAATAACCCAGGGCTTTGTTGAAGAATTTGGCAAAGGCCGGGTGCGGAACACACCCATTTGTGAGTCGGGCATTGTAGGGGCTGGTATGGGTTTGGCGCTAAACGGCTACAAAGCCATTGTTGAAATGCAGTTTGCCGATTTTGTTACCTGTGGCTTTAACCAGATCATTAACAACCTGGCCAAAACCCATTATCGCTGGGCGCAGGGGGTTGATATGGTGGTACGTATGCCAACCGGTGCGGGTACGGGTGCAGGCCCTTTTCACTCGCAAAGCAATGAGGCCTGGTTTACAAAAACTCCCGGACTTAAAGTGGTATACCCAGCTTTTCCGGCAGATGCCAAAGGGTTGTTGCTGGCCGCTATTGATGACCCTAACCCTGTAATTTATTTTGAACACAAATACCTTTACCGCAGCATAAGCGGCGAAGTGCCCGATAACGATTGTATGATTGAGATAGGTAAGGCCAATATTGTAAAACAGGGAGAACAGGCCAGTATCATTACTTTTGGACTGGGAGTACACTGGGCTTTGGAATATGCAGAAAATCACCCTGAGCAATCCATCGAGATTGTTGATTTGCGCAGCCTGTTGCCCTGGGATCAGGAAGCGGTAGAAAAAAGTGTAAAGAAAACCGGCCGCGCATTGGTTTTGCATGAAGACACCTTAACCAGCGGTTTCGGCGCGGAGATAGCCGCTCATATTGCCGAGCATTGTTTTAAATACCTGGACGCCCCTGTAATGCGCTGCGGCAGCCTGGATACCGCCATCCCCATGAACAAAGCACTGGAAGACCAGTTTTTGGCAAAGGCAAGGCTGGAGGGAACAGTGGGGAAATTGCTGGCGTATTAGGCCCCTTAGCCCCCTAAAGGGGGAACTCTAAGCGGTCGCACTAATCAAAAGTTCCCCCTTTAGGGGGCTAAGGGGCTCTCCATTTAAAGCTCTTGATCATCACCTCCATATCCTTTTTTATAAAATTAAGTACGGGTTGTATGGAATCAAGACGGGGCTCGGTATTAAAATAGAGCGCTCCGCGCAGGTAGTTTTTAGTGCTATCTGTCAGGAAAAATTGTGCTGATGATGCCGCGTTGCCATCAATGGTATAGTAAATACCATAAACTTTGCGGTCGGCAAAACTTATCACCCCCTCATCAATAGAAGTGGCTTTTACGGTATGCTTAAAGGCAAATGTACGGGCATCTTCCACCAGTTCATTAAACACTTTTTTTGATGTTACAGGCTGATAGCTTAAATGCAGTGTGGCCCCAAACTGCGGAAACTGCATATTTACCCAGCAGGGCTTTGCTCCTTTGGTTTTATCAGGTTCAATAAAGGCGTATTTGGGGTAGCTGAATGTATAAGGGCAACCCGCGTTATAATCCTGATATTCCTTTTTGGGGAAAATAATGCGGTAATACCCCCGCGGCTTTGGCGAATAATCATGGTTACCGCCGCAGGCCGCAAAAAACATCATCACTACGATCATTAAACCTATATATTTCATAGGCGGTTATCTTTTGCATTCCATATTTCCCATGATCTTTCGGCCTGCAAAACAAGCATTTCGTAACCATTTTTGGTGGTAGCGCCCTGCTCGCGACCCTTTCTTAAAAACAAAGTTTCTTCGGGATTATATATCAGGTCGAACAACAAATGACCACCAGTTATGGCCTCATAAGGTATGGGCGGGCATTCATCAATTTTAGGCGATGTGCCAACCGGTGTGGTATTAATAATGATCTTGTGCTGTTTTATGTGGTGCGGTTTAAGGTCGCTAAATAAAATATGATCAGGATGAGGTTTGCGGGTAACCGTTTTATAGGTGATGCCCAGGTTTTCCAACACACATTTCACAGCTTGTGCCGCCCCGCCATCGCCAAGTACCAGTGCTTCATCATTGGTATCTTTAATTAATGGCCTTATCGACATTTCGAAACCGTAAAGATCTGTATTGTAACCCTCCAGCCTGAAATCATGGCCTTGTACGCCCACCTCGCCCGTAAAAGCCGCCTGCAATGGGCTTTCAGCAATTACGCAAATGCAGTTTACCGCACCGGCCTTGCGGGCATCATGCTCTATCCAATCAAGATAGGGCAACACCGCCACTTTATGCGGGATGGTTACATTTATTCCTAACAAGTTGGGATTTTCATCAAGCAGGTCCTGCAAGTCTTTGATATTTTCAAGCGGGTACAAATCATAAACCGCGTCTTCAATATTTTCGGTTTTAAATTTTTCGGTAAAATACTTCTTTGAAAAAGAGTGTGAAAGCGGATATCCTATAAGTCCGTATTGTTTCATGTGGTAATATTAGCAAGAAAACAGCTAAAGATAATTATTGATTTATTTTTAATAACCCTTATAAATATCTATTTAAAAGGATTACCTGTAACATACTGACTAAAAGAAATCTCCAATTTCATTTTGGCCATGCGGTTGATATTTAAAATATCAATATGCGGACCACCAATAAGACCATTTCCGTAATGAATATCTTTATCAACCTGTATATATGCATCCGTATTGTTTACCAAAGCTTCTACACCTTTTTTGTCTTGCTCTAAATAATCGAGTAAATTTTTAAGCTTATTTTCAAAGGTGTCCGGCCCCGGATTAGGTTCATAGTTAGCACAACTGTATTTATAAACAGCCGTACCAGATCTTCTTTTGTCCCCATTATTAAAAGTTTCAGCTGCTTTTAATGTTGTCATTGCGGTAATTTCCGGCCAGGTAAGTGTATCTGAAGTGGCTCGCAAATAAATCTTAGTATAATCTTCTGTTCCTATATACCTGATTGAAACCTCAGGAACAGTATCAAAATAAATAGCAAGATAAAATCTTTCCCCTTCTACAGGAAGATAGGCAATTGCGCCTTCGTCCTCATTTTTTAAATCAACCCTTTCAATCTTTGGAATCCCATTAATTCTTACCACATCATGAATTTGCATATATTGTTCTGTAGCTCCCCAGCTTTTTTGCTCAATTTCCAGTATGGCAGCTTGAATAATCTGGTCTTGTAAATCCATTAAGAGTTATTAATTCAATTATAAAACTATACAATGTGTGCAGAATAAAAAAGCCCTCAGAAATTAATCCGAAGGCTCCGTTAACTTTATAGTAAGATCAGTCAAAAGTTACAAATTTAAAAAATGGTCAAAAGTATCGCTCCTGATACCCAGGCGCAATGTTTCGAGTGGGATAATATCTGCCGGGGCAATATTGCCCAGGCTTACGTTGGCACCAATCAGTTTAATAAACCAAACCTGCTGTGCCTTTTGCGGAGCCTCCCAAATAATGGTTCCTTCGGGTATCTGGGTCAATATTTCATCAACCAGGCCCTGCCTTACCTCGCCCGAATCGCGGTATATACCCACGTTACCGCTTTCGCGCGCTTCGGCTATTACCTTCCAGGAGCCGGCCTCAATTTCGGCGTTCATCAGTTTGATCCATTTGTAAGGTGCAAATATCTTTTGAACGTCTTTTGAGCCTACCTCTGATATTACTGTTACCTGTTTGGCCAGCTTGCTAATGTATTCACATTTAACCTCGTGCTCAATAGTGATCGACCCATCAGATACTTCACAATGCTCCAACTGGTATTTATCCAGTATACGGCAGTAGTCATCAAATTGTTGCCTTACAATAAAGGCCTCAAACAGTGTACCCCCAAAATATACGGGAATACCAGCCTGTTGGTACAGCTTTATTTTTTCGCTTAGGTTTGATGTAACGTATGATGTTGCCCAACCCAACTTAACGATATCGGTATATGCCCCTCCAACCTCAATAAAATCTTCAACCTGCCTTAAACTTAACCCTTTATCCATCACCATAGTAATGCCTTTATCACGGGGTTTGCTTGTACGTTCGGGTAGATCATTGATGGTATAATTCATACAGTAGTTGGTTATAGCCTATAACTAAAAGTTCTAACGACACAAATGTCGGAAAAAAAACTGAAATCAACTATGCTAATTTCAGATATGCAGATGTGTAAATGATGAAGTTTTTATAAACTCAGCCATCCGGATAAAAGATGTACAGATCATAGATTTGCAAACTTCAAGTGTGCCGCTATGCAAATTTCAAATTTAAAGCATAAAAAAATGCAGATAATGATCAATTATAACATCAATCATCATCTGCACATTTTAAATCTGCACATCTGCATATTCGGAATCTGCAAATCTACTTCGTATACCTGTTAATAATATCCACAATCACTTTATTCTTTTGCAGTTGTGGCAGGTAATCAAAAAGTATGTAATGCTTTTCGGGGTCACTGGTAAGCGCCATTTCCAGGTGGTTCAGCGCTTCGTTATACTCGCCTTTGGCAAATAAATAAGCTACCATCCTGTAATAAAGCTCAGCCGCTTCCGGGTTATTCTTGATGGCTTCCGAAATTATTTCGATGGCGCCAACCAATCTGTCCTGTTCATATAATATAGACGAATAGTCCAACCAGGCGTCAATATCCAGCGGATTTAGTTCAACCACCTTCTCGTAGGCCTGCTCAGCTTCGGTCATGTGGCCCAGCTTATACTCGGCATCGGCAATGGCAAACCAGTAGTCGGCATTGGCAATATCCAGATCAAGCGCTTTTTTATAAAAGTGCAGGGCCTCAAAATAGCGTTCCTCAAAATCAAGTGTAACACCAATCCCAAACCAGGCATCGGCCAGCTTCGGGTCCATCTTAACCGATTTTTTGTAAAAGGCACGCGCATCGTCCATTTGCTCCAGCTTTTCATAGCATTCGCCAATGGCACAATACGTATCGGCATTAGGCTGTTCATACTCAAAGGTATGACGGTACACCTCAATAGCTTCGGCGTATTTTTCCAGGTTAACCAGGGCATTACCCTTGTTAAAATAGGCCGATGCAAAGCTGTCTTTGATCAGTATGGCGTAATCATAAGCGTCAATGGCTTTTTCAAACAGGCTCAGCTTGGTATAGGCATTACCTAAGTTATACCACGCGGCATAGCTGTAAGGCTCATTATCAATATATTGCTGGTAAAACTGTACGCTCTCCTGCTGGTTGTCCATTACGTCGTAGCAAAAAGCCAGTTCGTAAAGGGCATCCTGATTTTCCATGTTTTGCTTAAGGCATAGCTTAAGGTAAGTTATCGCGGTATCATAATCGCCCATGTTTTGATAAACGTAGGCAATATGCAGCAGGATCTCGTCGGTTTCTTCGGCAAGGCCCAACGCTTTTTCATAGTTTTCTAGGGCTTCGCCAAAACGCTCCATGCTCTCGTACAAATTGCCGCGAATAATATAAATATCAGCGTCAGAAGCTTCGAGCATGGCCGCTTTATCTAAAGCCGCAAAAGCCTCGGTTACTTTGTTGGTTACTACCAGTAACTGGGCTTGTTTAATTAAAAAAACCGCTGCAAAAGGGTGCTGGTTACGCGCGTACTCTGCTACTTGCAGTGCTTTGGCCGGATCATTTTTTTCGATGTAATAGTCGATAATGTTCTCAAACGCCTGGGCATCAAAAAAGTACTGGTCGTGATTACGAATCATCTCCTCGTACCGTTCTACCGAAAACTTTGGATCTTCGGTAAAACCAAATTCAAATTCTTCTTCCATTCAATTTTGTTTGCAGAACATCCGCTTTAGGTTAACAATTGTTATTGCCTTGTAAAGACTTATTGAGTTCAAAATACAACAAGTAAGTGTCCGTACGGCAATTTAGTTTTCAACATTCACACATTTTTAACACTGTTGGTTTGCAAAGCATTGATAATTAATTAACAATCAATTATTAGGCCAAGGGTGAGCGAACAAAAAATTGCCTTAAGATTTTTACCTTTGACAAAAGTAACAATTATGACCCTCGATATTTCAGATATTCTAAAACGTTTACATATAAACGATATAAATGATGCTTTTAGTACGGGCAGTACCTGGGGCAGCAGTCCCGGCGCTACCGTAAAAGATATCATATCCCCGGTTGACGGGCAAAAAATAGCATCGGTAAAATTTGCTGCCGAAAGCGATTATAACCAGGTTGTTGAGCAGGCTGCCAAAGCTTTTAAAACCTGGCGTACCACTCCCGYCCCAAAACGGGGCGAAATTGTACGCCAGATAGGCGAGGCCCTGCGCGTTAATAAGTATGATTTGGGTACCCTGGTATCCTACGAGATGGGTAAAAGCCTGCAGGAAGGCCTTGGCGAAGTACAGGAAATGATAGATATTGCTGATTTTGCAGTTGGCCTTAGCCGCCAGCTGTATGGTTTAACCATGCACTCCGAAAGGCCCGAGCACCGCATGTATGAGCAATACCATCCTTTAGGTATTGTGGGTATTATTTCGGCATTTAACTTTCCGGTAGCCGTTTGGAGCTGGAATGCTTTATTAGCCTGGGTTTGCGGTGATGTTTGTATCTGGAAACCGTCAGAAAAAACACCTTTAACCGCCATTGCCTGTCAGCACATAGCGCAGGAGGTATTTAAAAGGAATAATATTGACGAAGGCGTATCAAACCTGGTCATTGGCGACCGCAATATTGGCGAGCTGATGGCTGCTGATACCCGTGTACCATTAATATCGGCTACCGGATCAACCCGTATGGGTAAAGCCGTTAGCGCGGCAGTAGGTGCCCGCCTGGGCAAAAGTTTGCTGGAGCTGGGCGGCAACAATGCTATCATCATTACTGAAAATGCCGATCTGGATATGTCGCTCATTGGCGCTGTGTTTGGTGCGGTAGGCACCGCGGGTCAGCGTTGTACCAGCACGCGCAGGCTCATCATCCATGAAAGTGTTTACGATGCATTTAAGCAAAAGCTGGTGAATGCCTACGGACAGATCCGTATTGGCAACCCGCTTGATGAGCATAACCATATGGGACCACTGATTGATCATGATGCAGTGAGCCTGTACCTTGACTCTATTGAAAAATGTAAGGCCGAGGGCGGTAAATTTGTAGTAGAAGGCGGTAAACTCGAGGGCGAAAACTATTTATCAGGATGTTACGTAAAACCCTGTATTGCCGAAGTGGAAAACCATTTTAAAATTGTACAGCACGAAACCTTCGCACCTATACTTTATCTGATAAAATACAGCACGCTCAATGAGGCTATCGAGCTGCAAAATGGTGTTCCACAGGGTTTGTCATCGGCTATCATGACTAATAATTTGCGTGAGGCAGAACAATTTTTATCTTACGCTGGTTCTGATTGTGGAATTGCCAATGTAAACATAGGTACATCGGGTGCAGAAATTGGCGGCGCGTTTGGTGGCGAAAAAGAAACCGGCGGCGGTCGCGAATCAGGATCTGATGCATGGAAAGTGTACATGAGGCGTCAAACTAATACTATTAATTATTCAAAAACGTTGCCATTAGCGCAGGGGATCAAGTTCGACCTCTAATTTTTTTATTACTAACTTTTATACATGTTTAATTTCCCTAAGTACATTACCGGCGCCGCTCTATTAGTTTCACTAACCTTAAGCCTACCTGCTTCGGCACAAATACTTCCAAAACCAGAACCCGAACCACCCAAAGGCTGGCAGCTGATGGACCTGAAAGAAAACGGGTTCTTTGGCATCAGCTTAAAACCAGCCTATCTTTTTTTACAAGGCAAAAAAAGCAAACCTGTTGTAGTGGCCACTATTGATAGCGGTATTGACACCTTGCAGCAGGACCTGAAAAGCATTTTGTGGGTAAACACTAAAGAAATTCCGGGCAATGGTATTGATGACGACCATAACGGTTATATTGATGACGTACACGGATGGAATTTTTTAGGTGGCCCAAATGGCAAAGCCGATTTTAATGAAACCACCGAAGAGGTGAGAGAATACAACAAACTTAAAGGCAAATACGAAGCTATTAACGACACCAACTCCGTAGATAAAAAGCAATACGCCTATTGGAAGCGTGTAAAAACAATTTACGATACTACTGTTAATAAGGCCCGTACCGAAACTGAACAGCTGCAACCCATCATGAATGCCCTCATGGTAACCAGTGGCTATATCAAAAGAGGACTTAACTTACCGGCTAACGGAACTTTTAAACAGATCGACCTCGTAAAACTTAAAATGACCAACGATACCCTTACCCAAAGTAAATACGTATGGGATTCTATATTTTCGCAGGAGGGTGGCAATCAGAACAATGCCGCTATTATCAAGGACCTGAGCGAATACCTGGCCAAATTGAATAATGATCTGTCGCCTGATCTGGAAGCCCGCAAACGTATAGTTGGCGATAACGTTGATAGCATGGATCACAAACCATACGGTAGCAACCTGCTTAAATTTGCCGATGCATCACACGGAACAGGCGTGGCCGGGCTTATTGGCGCGGTACGCAACAATGGTTATGGCATTAATGGTGTAGCCGATAATGTGCGGATCATGGCTATAAAAGCTGTACCAAACGGCGATGAATATGATAAGGATATTGCCAATGCCATACATTATGCTGTTGACAATGGTGCACAGATAGTTAACATGAGCTTTGGCAAAAAAATATCGCCACATAAGGAATGGCTTGACGAGGCCTTTAAATACGCGGCGTCAAAAGATGTGCTGCTGGTACAGGCATCAGGAAATGACAGTGAAGATATGGATGTAAATCCCGATTTTCCGAACGATACGTTTTTAGATGGCTCAACCGATGCTGATAATGTGGTTAATGTTGGTGCATCGGGCCCCAAATTAGGCGAGCACCTTGCCGGCGATTTTAGCAACTACGGCAAAACCAATGTTGATGTATTTGCACCCGGCGTTAAAGTAACTACCGTTGATACCGATGCCGAATTCATGACAGAAGATGGTACCAGCTTTTCATCGCCTATTACAGCCGGCATCGCGGCTTTGGTGCTGGAATATTATCCAACCCTTAGCTCAAAACAACTTAAACAGGTTATCCTTCAATCGGCCACCCCTTTAACAGGTACCATGGTATTTAAACCCGGCAGCAAAACCATCAAGGTTGATTTTACCAGCTTAAGCAAAACCGGCGGCATTGTAAATGCCTATAAAGCTTTGCAGATAGCATCAAAGATGAAGGGTGAGCGAGTTCCATTGCCATAAAACACGCAATTAAAATAACTCGTCTAAAATAGCTCGTCATTGCGAGGCACGAAGCAATCTCTATGCTGTACAGAGCGAATTATTAAGGTATAACATACCTGATTGACCTGCCTGTGTAGAGATTGCTTCGTACCTCAGCAATGACGGGTCTTAAAAATATGAAAAGCCGCATATAGCGGCTTTTCATATTTTTAATTTTTTAAATGCATTTTAAATTAGCTTACTCTTCAACCATCTCACTGTTGGGGCTGTTTACTTCAGGAACTTCATGTTTGAAGTAATGTTTCTGAAAAATCAGTATCATAATTACCCCTACGCATATCGCCGAGTCGGCAAGGTTAAATACCGGCCTGAAAAACTCGAAAGGCTCATTGCCCCATATCGGGAACCATGAAGGATAAGTACCCCTAAACAGCGGGAAGTAAAACATATCAACTACACGCCCGTGAAAAAGCGGGGCATAGTTATACATCACACCATAAAAGGTTGAATCAATAATATTACCTACCGCACCGGCCAAAATAAGCGCTACGTTCATGATGAGGCCGCGGTGGTATTTATGCTTTATCAGGTAAATAAGGCAGTAAACAATACCACATACCGCAAAAATGCGGAAAAGCGTTAAAGCCAGTTTACCGGCATCACCGCCCCATTCCATGCCAAAGGCCATACCATTATTTTCGGTATAATGCAACATACCGCGGCTGCCCAAAAAGCGAATCTCTTCGCCCATAAACATATGTGCCCTTACCCAGGTCTTTATGATCTGGTCAATAAGAATAATAAATATAGCAGTTAGAAAAGGTTTGGTATAAGCGGCCTTCATTTATTGCTTTAATTTAGCTTCCATAGTAAGGGTGGTATGCGGCACGGCACGTAAGCGCTCTTTTGGTATTAGTTTGCCAGTTTCGCGGCAAATACCATAGGTTTTGTTTTCAATACGTACCAGGGCAGCTTCCAACTGGTCAATAAATTTTTTCTGACGGGCAGCTAACTGGTTTATTTGTTCTTTTTCCAGTGTTGCAGACCCATCTTCAAGGGTTTTATAAGTACCGGCAGTATCATCGGTTCCGTTAGCGTTAGGCGAACTTAACGAAGTTGCCAGGGAGTTTAACTCTTCTTTGGCAATACGCAGTTTATCAAGAATAAGAGCCTTAAACTCCTGCAGATCTGATTCAGAATATCTGGTTTTTTCGTTTTCTACTTTCATTTATACTTTACTAATAACAATAAATATTTCATTTCCATCAATCTCTACTTTATCACCCTCATTTAACTGAGCATCAAGCACTATACTGTCAGCTAAAATTTCGGCGCAAATATAAGATAAATTATTTTTTACCRCTTCTCTAATATAAGGATGATCGCTAATGCGCACATTTATCCTGTCTGTAACTTCAAATCCTTTCGCCTTACGCAGATTCTGGATGCGGTTTATCAACTCGCGCGCTATACCCTCCTCCCTCAATTCGTTGGTTATGGTAACATCTAAAGCTACAGTTAGTTTTCCTAAATTTGCAACTTGCCACCCGGGAACATCTTCTGCTATAATTTCGACATCCGAAGCTTGTATTAAGTACTTATTATCAAGCACGTTAACGGCCCCTTCAGTTTCCAGTTTAGCAATGTCGTCCTGTGTGAAATTATTTATAGCCTCTGCTACAGCCTTCATGTCCTTACCAACTTTTTGTCCCAGGGCCTTAAAGTTTGGTTTTATCTTCTTTTTAATGAAACCAGCCGTGTCGGTAATGTACTCAATATCCTTAATATTTGTTTCAGATAATATTAATTCTTTTACCTGCTCCACATGCAGCTTAAACCCTTTATCTAAAATAGGTAACAATATTTTACCAAGCGGCCGGCGTACCGGAATTTCAATTTTTTTACGTAACGATAGCACCAGCGATGATACATCCTGTGCCAACTGCATGCGCTCTTCCAGGTCGGCATCAACCAGTTCATCATGATAGGTTGGGAAGTATGCTAAGTGAACTGATTCAAATTCCTCTTTACCGGTTACCTTGTTCAGGTCTTTATATAAACGATCAGCAAAGAATGGCGCTATAGGCGACATTAATTTGGCTATAGTAACCAAACAAGTATACAGCGTTTGGTAAGCAGACAATTTATCATCCAATTTATCAGACCTCCAGAAGCGGCGGCGGCTTAAGCGGATATACCAGTTGCTAAAGTGGGCGTCAACAAATTCCTGTATGGCACGGGCAGCTTTGGTAGGCTCATAATCAGCATAAAAACCATCAACCTCGCGGCTCAGGGTGTTTAATAATGATATGATCCAGCGGTCAATCTCCGGGCGTTGCGCTAAGGCTATTTCTGGCTCGCTATATTTAAACTTATCAATATTGGCATAAAGCACAAAGAATGAGTAAGAGTTGTACAGGGTACCAAAARACTTACGGCGAACCTCATCTATGCCTTCCTCATTAAATTTAAGGTTGTCCCATGGCGATGCATTGCTGATCATGTACCAGCGGGCAGCATCTGCACCATATTGTTCAATGGTTGCGAAAGGATCAACAGCATTGCCTAAACGTTTAGACATTTTGTTGCCGTTTTTATCCAACACCAAACCATTTGAGACCACGTTTTTAAAAGCAACTCCCTTGTTACCAACCTGGGCATTTACCGCTTTTACTTCATCACTGCATTCACTCAGCATTACCGCTATTGCGTGCAGGGTAAAAAACCAGCCACGGGTTTGGTCAACACCTTCGGCAATAAAATCGGCCGGGTAGGCTGTAGCAAACAACTCCTTGTTTTCGAAAGGGAAATGCCATTGCGCATAAGGCATAGCACCTGAATCAAACCACACGTCGATCAGATCGGGCTCACGGAACATTTTGTTACCGGCTGATGAAGTTAAAATAACATCATCAACATAAGGGCGGTGCATGTCTTCCAGCTTAAAGCCTTCGGGCATAAAGCCGGCTTTAATTGCTTTGGCTATTTCCTGTTCCAATTCGGCAATGGAGCCTATGCATTTTTCTTCCGAACCATTCTCTTCGCGCCAGATAGGTAGTGGTGTACCCCAGTAACGTGAACGCGAAAGGTTCCAGTCAACCAGGTTCTCCAGCCAGTTACCAAAACGGCCTGTTCCGGTTGATTCCGGTTTCCAGTTGATGGTTTTATTTAGCTCCACCATTTTATCCTTTACCGCTGTGGTACGGATAAACCAGCTATCGAGCGGGTAATATAATATCGGTTCGTCTGAGCGCCAGGAGTGCGGGTAGCTGTGCTCATATTTTTTAACGTCGAACGCTTTATTCTCTGTTTTTAATTTAATAGAGATAAGCACATCGGTACCTTTAAAACCCGGTACCGCACGTTCTGCGTCGCTGTAATATTCATCTTTAACATAAAAACCGGCAAAGTCGGTCACTTCATCAACAAAACGGCCCTGTTTATCAACCAGGGGAACATCCTTGCCAAATTCGTCCTTTACCATTACCGATGGTACGTTATTCTCTTTACAGGCCCTGAAGTCATCGGCACCAAAAACAGATGCGGTATGTACTATACCGGTACCATCCTCGGTAGTAACAAAATCGGCCGGGATCACGCGGAAAGCATTTTTCTCCAGGTCCTCGTTAGTTACATAAGGCATCAACTGGTGATAGCGTAAACCGATCATTTCAACACCTTTAAACTCAGCCCTTACTTCCCAGGGGATAACCTTATCGCCACCTTTATAGTCCTGGAACGACACATTTTCGCCCTCGGCTTTAAAATATTTGCCAACCAATGCTTTTGCAAGCACCACGCTAACCGGCTCATAAGTATAAGGGTTAAAAGTACGCAGCTTTACGTAGTCAACATTTTCGCCAATAGCCAGTGCGCAATTTGCCGGTAATGTCCACGGAGTGGTCGTCCATGCCAATATGGTAGTATCTTCGTTTGTATCCTCAAATAAAACCGGTATTAAGGGGTGCTGCTGGTCATTCTTTAAATGAAACTGGGCCACTATCGAAGTGTCCTTCACCATTTTGTAAGTACCTGGTTGGTTAAGCTCGTGTGAGCTTAAGCCGGTACCTGATTTTGGCGAATATGGCTGTACAGTATACCCTTTATATAAAAGGTCGTTCTTATAAAACTCCTTCAGTATCCACCAAAGGCTTTCAATGTATTCGTTTTTGTAGGTGATATACGGATCGTTAAGGTCAACCCAGTAGCCCATCTTTTCGGTCAGGTCGTTCCATACGTCGGTATAACGCATAACCTCCTTGCGGCAGGCATCATTGTAATCTTTAACGCTGATCTTTTTGCCGATATCGTCCTTGGTTATTCCCAAAGCTTTTTCAACAGCCAGCTCAATAGGCAAACCGTGGGTATCCCAACCGCCTTTACGCTTAACCTGAAAGCCTTTTAATGTTTTGTAACGGCAAAAAATGTCTTTTATTGACCGTGCCATTACGTGGTGAATACCTGGCATACCATTAGCACTCGGCGGCCCTTCGTAAAACGTGTAGGGGTTATTTGCCGGGCGACTGCTGATACTTTTTTCAAAAATGTTGTTCTGCTGCCAAAAATCCAGTATCTCTTTGCCTGTTTGCGATAAGTTTAACTGCTTATATTCTTTGTACATCTATATATTCTACCTTTTATCACCTCTTTTTTAAGAGGTTGCAAAAATACGGAATTTATAAATGATTTTTTTAATTTAGACGGGTGAAAAATAAAGTAAAGCGTACTATATTAATGCTATTGGTTGCCGTGATACTATTTTCGGCATCAATGGTAATCCCCGCGTTACATAATTCAAAATGGAAAGACCTGGTACAGGGCGGGGCGTTGGGCTTAACGCTTGCCGGTATCATCAGCATAATTACCTTGATCATTGATTATTTGCGGGAAAGTAAACGGGGAGCGTAACTGTCTGAACCGGGATTTTTGGGATTAAAGGATTGACAGGATTTTTCTTTTTATGTAGAGACACATTACATGTGTCTTTTTTTGTTTAAATCAGAGTTTTCGAAATCGTGGCAATCCTTTAATCCTATAAATCAAGGTTCAGACAAAAGAAAAAAACCTATCAATCCCCTAATCCCGGTTCAGACAAAATCTAAAAAATACTCCTGTTAGCTCCGCCATCAACCTGTATGGTGGTTCCGCTAATATAGGCGGCTTGTTCTGATACTAAAAAGGCAACCAGGGCGGCCAGTTCTTCGGGTTTGCCTATGCGGCCAAGCGGTATATTCTTTGTTTTTTCTTTTAAAGCCTGTTCTGGGTCAATGTCTTTGGGTAAGGTATGTTTGATCCTGTCAGTAAGGACCAGGCCCGGGGCTACGTTATTTACGGTGATGTTATAAGGTCCAAATTCGTCGGCCATTAATTTGGCCATGCCCACCACGCCCATGCGCATACTGGTTGACAATACCGAATTGCCCAGCACCGCCTTTACCGAGCCGCTGATGATATTGATGATACGCCCGCTGCCTGTTTTTTGCATGTGCGGCAACACCAGCCTGCTCAAACGCGCAAAGCTGAGCAGGTTTAGCTCAAATGCTTTTTGCCACTGTTCATCATCAAAGTTCTCGAACTTATCAAACGGCGGACCGCCGGCATTGTTCAACAAAATGTCTATCTGCCCAAAAGCTGCAGCCGCTTTTTTAATAAATGCATCTATCTCATCGGCTTTTGATACATCAACAGGTATGGCAATCACTTCATTACCGGTGAGTTGTTTTATCTCAGCTGCTGTTTTGGCAAGCTCGGTTTCATCGCGCGAACCAATGATCACTCTTGCACCTTCGGCAGAAAGTGCTGTGGCTATAGCCTTCCCTAATCCTTTGCTGGCTGCCAATATTACAGCTACTTTATTATTGAGTTTAAGATCCATAAAACCTCTCCTAAATCCTCTCCTAAGGAGAGGACTTTAATTAACATATTTAAAATTATTGTTTCCAACTCCCTCTCCTTTGGAGAGGGCTGGGGTGAGGTTATTCCTCAATATCTGGTCCTTTAATTTTTTGGCGATCGATACCACGCTCCAGGCTTAGTAAAAATGCAGGCAGCAGGGTCAGGTTGCTGATCATGGCTACCAGCAGGGTAATAGATAGCAAAACACCCAAAGCCACCGTACCGCCAAATTTTGATACCGCGAATATACCGAAGCCAAAAAACAATACCGTTGCAATAAATATCATGCTCACCCCGGTTTCTCGGATGGTATCTGATACGATGTGCGATATGGTTTTTTTGCTGTGCCGCAGTTCATGACGATAACGCGTTATAAAATAAATGGTTTGATCTGACGAGATACCCATCGCTATACTAAAGATCAATATAGTTGATGGTTTTAACGGGATACCAAAAAAGCCCATGATACCGGCCGTAATGATAAGCGGCACCAGGTTGGGCAATAGCGAAACGGCAATCATTTTTACCCCTCTGAACAGGATCCACATTACCCCGGCAATTAATAAAATGGCCCAGGCCAAACTTTCGTACAGATTGGTTAGCAGGTAATTGGTACCCTTTATAAATATAATGCTGGAACCAGTAAGCTCCACATGGAATTTTTTAGGATCGAAAATAGAATCGATACGTGGCTGCAGTTCGGCCAGCACGGCATTCATTTTTTTAGACCCGGCATCAATCATTTCGAACGTTACCCGGGTTACCTGGCGGGTACTATCCAGGTAACTGTTTAATGTACCGGAGCTTTTACCGGAGTTACCTGCATAGTTGAGGATAAAATTTTGCTCCAAACCATCGGGTAAACGATAGTATTCAGGGTTGCCCCCATAAAATGCCTGGGTCGAAAATTTCAATACCTGTATCAAAGATATTGACCTGCTAAACTCAGGATAGGATGAAATAAGCTTTTCCAGTTTTTCAACCTTGCGAATGGTACCCAGGTTCATGACACCGTTTTTACGCTTGGTGTCAATACTTACCTCCAAAGGCAGCACCCCGTTAAAGTTCGATTCAAAGAACCGAAGATCGCTGAGTGTATTGTTATGCTGGGGCAGGTCATCAACCACATAGCCATTAATGTTGATCCTGAATATTCCAATAACCGAAATAACGATCAGTATTAGCGTTACAATGTAAATACCTTTACGTTTATGGTGCACCAGGGTATCCAATTTAATCAGGAGGGTTTTCATTAATTTACTATCCTTAATGCCCGTTTTTGCTTTGGGGCTTGGCAAATAGCTAAAAACAATGGGTACCAGTATAAGGCTCAGTGCAAATGTAGCCAGTATGCTCAGCGAGGCTACCAGACCAAACTGGGTCAATAATTCGCTATTGGTAAAGCAGAGTACGCCGAAACCAATAGCGGTAGTAATGTTGGCTATAAAAGTGGTTATCCCGGCTTTTTCAAGGGCAATTGTCAGGGCATCCATTTTATTGCCCGATATTTCAAACTCGTGGTAATACTTATTCAGGATGAAAATAGTATTCGGGATACCAATAACCACCACCAGTGGCGGGATGATACCCGTAAGGATGGTCATTTCATAATGCATTAACACCAATGTCCCCAGGCTCCACACTACCCCAAGCACCACAATAAGCACCGGGAAAATAACTGGAAAAATCGACCTGAAAAAAATTGATAATATCAATGCTGTGATCAATATCGACAGACCTAAAAACATCGAGAACTCGTGCGCAACCAGATCGCCAACAACAGTACGTATGAGCGGCAAGCCGGAGTAATGCACCTTTATGCCATGCTTTTGTTCAAACTGCTGGCCAAGCTGATCTATCTTTTTAATGATGGGTACACGATAAGGTGTATTGATAATTTTATCATCAAAAGTAATGGCCATTAAAGTTGATTTGCCATCATCGCTCAATACAAGGCCTTTATAAAATGGCAGATTTAAAAGCTGTTGCTTTATACTATCAACAGCCTGCGTGCTTGGCAATACTCCGTTAACCAACGGTTTAATTAAAAAGCGATGGTGCGTGGTGTCTTTTTGCAGGTTGTAAACATTAGCAACAGAAACTACCGCTTTAATTCCTTTTACCTGCTTTAACTGCATACCTATCTGATACCAGTCGTTAAATACATCCTTATCAAAAATTTTATCAGATTTAATACCAATCACCATGGATGACGCGTCCTGACCAAAGGTTTTTTTAAATTGGTTGTAACGTATATAGGCCGAATCGGTAACCGGGAGCACCTTGCCGCCGTTAAAGGTTATCTTTACTTTTGATGCCTCAAAACCCATAAAAGCGCTCAGTGCTATAACGCAGACAAATACGATAAGCCTGTTTTTAAGGATAAAAGAAGCAGTATGTTTCCAGAACATTATGTGTGATATTAAGGGCGGCGCTAAACTACGAATTTTGATCTATGTGACGGTTGAAGATATTGACTTTGTGACAATGCCATAACCGCCAGCACTTTTTTATAGCCACCAGAGGGTAAATAATTAAGTTAATAAGTACCAATAACAATGTATTTTTGTACATGAAAAGACTGATACGCAGTTTTGGCTTTGCCTTTAAAGGCTTACAATATGCAACAGCTTCCCAGCTCAATTTCAGGATACACCTGGTGGCCTGTATTGTTGTTATAGGTTTGGGCTTTGCACTGCAAATTTCTGTTGATGAATGGCAATGGATCATGCTGAGCATTACTTTGGTGCTGGTAACAGAGCTTTTAAATACGGCTATTGAAACATTAACCGACCTGGTTTCGCCTACTTATAATATTAAAGCCGGGCACGTTAAGGACGTAAGCGCCGGAGCTGTGGTAGTTGCTGCCGTGTTTGCCTTTATTACAGGCCTCATCATATTTATACCGAAACTTCTTTTACTGTTACCACATGCTGCATAAAACCAGGGGCATTGTATTTAAGGCAACCGACTATGGCGAAAGCAGTGTTATTGTACAGATCTTTACTGAAAAATTTGGTCTGCAATCATACATAATCAATGGTGCTAAAAAGCCAAAAGCCAAAATTGGCCGCAATATGCTGCAACCCCTCCACCTGCTTGACCTGGTGGTTTATCATAAAAACACAGGCAGCGTACAGCGCATAGCCGAGCTTAAAAATTCGCCGGTACTGCAAACTATTCCTTATGATGTAATAAAAAGCTGCCTGGCTATGTTTTTGAACGAAGTATTATATAAAGCCATAAAGCAGCAGTCGGCCGATGAAAATTTGTTTGATTTTGTATTTAGCGCCATAGAGTGGCTTGATCATCAAACGGACAATGTGGCCAATTTCCACCTGTTATTTTTAGTACAGCTTACACGGTACCTGGGCTTTTACCCCGATAGATTTTTGGCCGGCAACGCCGATTACTTTGACATGAAGAACGGCACATTCAGCAAATATAAACCCGACAGTGTTTTATACCTGTCGCCGCCACATACGCAAAACTTTAGTCTGCTGCTACAGTGGAGTTTTGAAAATATGCAGCAATTAAAGTTTAGTAATGACGAACGCCGGTACCTGATACAAAAACTATTAGAATACTATGCCCTGCATATTGAGGGCTTTGGCAATATACGCTCGGCCGATGTACTGGAGGAAGTGCTGTCGTAGTACAGGTTTATGGCTGCACCGGTTTCCTTAATTATTGAGCTTAATGCTCTAAAACATGCTTTTTAATAAACTCAATGCTTGATTCGGGTAAATCAGTGCCGCCAGTCTGGGTAATATTTCCATCAGGCTGAATCTCCAGTTCAGCATTAATATTACTATCTATAAAAACATGTAATTTGTTTTGTTCTTTTTCTACCCGGCAGGCCAGCTCCCGGCCCGAATAATTGATGTGAAATTCATATTTACCATCTTTAGCTGCAGGTGAGGTGTCTTTTGGATCGATCATGATACAGTGTTTATTGGTGTTAACACGCTAAGTAGCACGATGTTTAATTTATCGGTAAATAAAATTATAAAACCCATTTAAAACAAAAAAAGAGAAAGCCAGGGGCTCTCTCTTTTTTTAGTTGACTGACCTCATTATTTACCATAAAGAACTAATTGGTTAGATCGATAATAACAATTGTTACAAATATATGCACTATAGAGTTAGTAGACTAATTTTTTAATAAAAATTTAACATGCATTTTGCTTATAATGTGCACTATAGCTAATAAACAGGTTATTTAAGACGATATCTATTTAACAAATACACATTATAACATGCCTGGTGGGGTGGCATCCGCTCCATGCTTACAGGAGTTTTATTGTTTTTAATCCATCAAAGATATTTACTTTTGTCATCGCTGTAGCATAAGTGGTTATTTATTAAAAAGTTAAGAATTACTTAATGCTGCTATAACTAAATTTGCTGTGATACAGCTTATTATATAATTTGGAAAAGGTAAAAGCAAAGTTTAAGGTGTTGTGGGGTTATCTGGTCAATTTTTTCATTACCCTATTCAGTAAAGAGAAAAGCAGACAGTTTATAAAAGATCATCTGTTTAACCCTCATCATTCTGCCCGGCTCAAAGCATCATCAATTGGTTTTGGGGTATTTATGGGCATAGTTCCAATTTGGGGATTTCAGCTCTTAGTGGCCTTTGCGCTGGCTATGTTATTCAGGTTAAATAAAGCCCTGGTTATTTTAGCAGCACATATCAGCTTTGCACCTATGATACCTGTAGTAATTTTTATGAGCTATAAAGCCGGTGGTTACTGGATGGGAAATAAAAATACAGATATTCCTTTTACCGGTAACATGACCATAAAATCAATTAGTCTTCAAATGGAGCAGTACTTATATGGCAGCATATCCCTTGCCATAGTTGCCGGGGTAACGGCGGGCTTATTAACCTTTGCATTACTTAAAATATTTAAAAAGGAAGTTGTTATTACTACAACTTAAGTTATCAAACAGCTGATACTAAAAACATTTATTCCCCCATCGCATCATCAAAGTTCCATCCATTATTTAAAGGGACGTCATTGTAAAACCATTTACCAATAAGTTAAAAGGATTTACCCTATCAAGCAACTTACGCGTTATCAACGAAAACGTTATCGTAAATAAAAACAGGTAAAGCCTATGAAAAACTGTTCACTCGGAATATTTTTGATAAGTACAATAACAAAATTTTAACCAATTGTAAATAAATAAGCGCTTTAATTAAAAACGACTTAATTATTAATTGTAAATATTGCTTTCTATATTCCGTGAATTTTCATTGTCCTGCAGACATGAATACTGTTATGCTGCATATTGCATGACAGGGTAAATAGTAGCATATTGATAAACCATTAACCTTAGATCATGAAAAAATAAATCAAGGCTCACCAAAAAAAGAATCGGTAGTGGGTTCAGCACTACCGAAATCTGTATTGTCCCGTTAAGCCAAACAACAACATTAAATGTTGCAGGGGACTCTTTTGCCTAATTCAAACGAAAATTTAAATAAGCAATACAAATATGAAGAAAAAACTTTCACAATTTGTCGTATAAACGGCTTTTACGCAGGATATTATCTGTAATAATTAAGATACCTAACCTATAACTCCGGGTTTTAAATTCCTGTATTGCATCAATTAAATTTTATGGTAAGCTAAACAGATCCTGCATGCAGGATCTGTTTAGCTGTTTGCGTAGCTAAATGAACCAGGTACTGCTTTACTGAATCAAATAACCTACAAACCAACCAATTAAGTATTAAAATTATGAGAAAACAAATTACTCTCCTTATTTTATTTTTACTGGCAAGCTGTACGCTTGCCCTCGCCCAGGACATATCCGTAAAGGGTACTATTAAGGACGATAAAGGATTGCCAATACCTGGCGCAACTGTCAGGTTAAAAGCCTCGCCCAGGACATATCCGTAAAGGGTACTATTAAGGACGATAAAGGATTGCCAATACCTGGCGCAACTGTCAGGTTAAAAG
>NZ_JBFUJG010000043.1:0-40652 GCF_056401495.1 Mucilaginibacter sp. P4_E8 | reverse complement strand
ACTGATCTTAAATCATGATTTAAAAAACGCTTAAACCAAAAAGGGAACATGAAAAAAATTATCATCATAGCAATTGCCGGTCTGAGTACTGGATTTGTATCCTGCAAAAAAGAAAATGTAAAACCAGAAATGGCCACCATTTATCCGATGACATTTGGTCCCAAAAGAGATTTAGGCAGCGCCGACTAAACCGGCAAACAAACAGAAACATTCATAAACAAATAAAAATATTCATTCCCCCCACAAAAACTTTAAATTATCATGAAAAGATCAACAATCATTGCAGCTTTAGCTTTAAGCACCTTCTTAACTTCAGTAGTTAACATTTCAAATGCAACAACTCCAGAAGGTGGTAAAACAACAGTTAATTCTGGTCCAAAAAGAGACTTAGGTTCTGCTGATGCTGTGTCTGGCCCAAAAAGAGATTTAGGCTCTGCTGATTTCGCGTCTGGTCCAAAAAGAGACTTAGGTTCTGCTGATTTTGCTTCTGGTCCTAAAAGAGATTTAGGTTCTGCTGATTTCGCGTCTGGTCCAAAAAGAGATTTAGGTTCTGCTGACTTCGCGTCTGGTCCAAAAAGAGATTTAGGTTCTGCTGATTTTGCTTCTGGTCCAAAAAGAGATTTAGGTTCTGCTGACTTTGCATCTGGTCCAAAAAGAGACTTAGGTTCTGCTGATTTCGCGTCTGGTCCAAAAAGAGATTTAGGTTCTGCTGATTTTGCTTCTGGCCCAAAAAGAGATTTAGGTTCTGCTGACTTTGCATCTGGTCCAAAAAGAGATTTAGGTTCTGCTGATTTCGCGTCTGGTCCTAAAAGAGATTTAGGTTCTGCTGATTTTGCTTCTGGCCCAAAAAGAGATTTAGGTTCTGCTGACTTCGCTTCTGGTCCAAAAAGAGATTTAGGTTCTGCTGACTTTGCTTCTGGTCCTAAAAGAGATTTAGGTTCTGCTGATTTTGCTTCTGGYCCAAAAAGAGATTTAGGTTCTGCTGATTTTGCTTCTGGTCCAAAAAGAGATTTAGGCTCTGCYGATTTTGCTTCTGGTCCAAAAAGAGATTTAGGTTCTGCTGATTTTGCTTCTGGTCCAAAAAGAGATTTAGGTTCTGCTGACTTTGCTTCTGGTCCAAAAAGAGACTTAGGTTCTGCTGACTTCGCTTCTGGTCCTAAAAGAGACTTAGGTTCTGCTGATTTCGCGTCTGGTCCAAAAAGAGATTTAGGTTCTGCTGACTTTGCTTCTGGTCCAAAAAGAGATTTAGGCTCTGCTGACTTTGCGTCTGGTCCAAAAAGAGATTTAGGTTCTGCTGACTTTGCTTCTGGTCCAAAAAGAGACTTAGGTTCTGCTGATGCTGTATCTGGTCCTAAAAGAGATTTAGGTTCTGCTGATTTCGCTGCATAATTATCTGCAACGCAAATCAATAGTCAATAGAAACTTAAAATAACAACATCATGAAAAAGTTGATCATAGCAATAGCTCTTTTATTAACTACAGGCATCGCCGCCTTTTCATTAAGCAGGAAAGAAAACAGTGATGATACCAAATTGAAAACAGAAAGTACAAATATTTCATCCAAACCGATGCATGACATGCCAAAATCTGATCTGGGTTCGGCTGATTAATTTGCAGCCTATTATAAGGTCATAAAACAGGTTGATGATTTTTAACCTTTATGCAGTATAGTTTGTAATAATTAGTAAGCCCGGCCAGGATAACAGGGTCGGGATGTTCCGGATTATCATACACTATATATATAGGTACAATTTTACCCTGATGTTTATTTTAAAGATCAGCTTAAAAAAAATACCCTATTAAAAACTTTAGCTTTACGCAGATCATGCTATTAACAGTATGGTCTCCTGCTGTCTAAAATCAATAAACATCAATATATTTGCTGCAAATTGATAACTATGCAGCATATAAAACAGTATGTAAACGAAAACAAACAGCGTTTACTTGATGAATTGTTTGAACTTTTGCGTTTCCCTTCGGTTAGCGCCGATCCTAAATACAAACCGGATGTATTAAAAACCGCCGACTACGTAGCACAAAAACTACGCGATGCCGGCGCCGATAATGTTGAAGTTTGCCCAACCGCCGGCTATCCTATTGTTTACGGCGAAAAAATAATTGATGCATCAAAACCAACCGTACTGGTGTATGGCCATTATGATGTACAACCAGCAGATCCGCTGGAACTTTGGAAAACCCCTCCTTTTGAACCAACCATACGCGATGGTAAAATATATGCCCGTGGCGCCTGTGATGATAAGGGCCAGTTTTATATGCATGTAAAAGCATTTGAACTGATGATGCAAACCAATACCCTACCCTGCAACATTAAATTTATGATTGAGGGCGAAGAAGAAGTAGGCTCATCAAACCTGGGCATATTTGTAAAACAAAATAAGAACAAACTTAAGGCTGATGTGGTACTGATATCAGACACCTCGATGATCAGCATGGAGCACCCATCATTAGAAACCGGTTTGCGTGGGTTATCATACCTTGAGGTTGAAGTAACCGGCCCCAACCGCGATCTGCACTCAGGTGTATATGGCGGCGCAGTAGCCAACCCCGCTACCATCCTTGCCAAAATGATAGCATCCCTGCATGACGAAAATAACCACATCGCTATCCCTGGTTTTTATAACGATGTTATTGAACTCACAGCTGCAGAACGTACCGCGCTTAACAACGCGCCTTATAATGAGGCGGAGTACAAAAAAGACCTTGAAGTTGACGAGCTATGGGGCGAAAAGGGTTATACCACCTTTGAGCGTACCGGTACCCGCCCCACCCTTGAAGTTAATGGCATTTGGGGCGGCTATATTGGCGAAGGTGCAAAAACAGTATTGCCTTCAAAAGCACATGCTAAAATATCCATGCGCCTGGTACCCAATCAAACATCTGATAAAATAACCGAACTGTTCACCAAACACTTTTTAAGCATAGCACCGGCTAATGTTAAGGTAAAGGTAACCCCGCACCATGGCGGCGAACCGGCTGTAACACCAACCGACAGCATAGCTTACCGCGCGGCACAAAAAGCTATTGCGGAATCTTTCGGCAAAGAGCCAATACCTACCCGCGGTGGCGGCAGTATCCCCATTGTGGCTCTTTTTGAAGCCGAGCTTGGCCTTAAAACCGTATTGATGGGTTTTGGGTTAGACAGCGATGCTTTGCACTCACCAAATGAAAAGTACGACATGTTCAACTACTATAAAGGCATTGAAACCATCCCATTGTTCCATAAGTACTTCGCGGCGTTAAGCGAGTAAATGCTTTCAGGTTCATATTAAATAAAAAGGCACTCAGCAGAGTGCCTTTTTTTATGCAAATCTGTTTGCAATAAACCCTAAAAATTATAATAATGTTAATCAAAATGCTATCATATTTATTTAAAAAAATGTTATAATAATACGATCTTATTTTTTTATATTTATCTATAAATAAGGCAATTAGTTTTTAAATATCATCAAATATGTAAAAGATACACTAAGGTAACTTAATAAAAATCGGACGGCGAATTATTAAAAATCACAGTGAGATAAAATCATCTACGTAGTAAAAAAGTATGATTATCACAGAATACTAAGCCAAAAACGATTACAAGTACATATATCATAAAATAATATTGGGGTGGGCATTTGATATATGGTAAGGGGCCCAATTGGTTTCTGATACTAATATGACAATTTTTATCTTTTCAATTAAAACAAACAAATCGAATTGAAAGTATTATAATATATATTTAAAACAGACTATTATGGAAACCAAAGAAAAAACAAAAAACGAAACATCCAAAGACACCCGTGATGTTAAAGCAACCAAACAAGTAAAAAGTGCAGATGCCAAAGCTCCAAGCCGGTATAAAAGAAAACCGCTTTTATAAATATTCGCTCCTAAGCAGGCTGATGAAAAAAAACACCGGCCTGCTTTTCTATACCTTATAATATTCGCAATTGGCTAAAAAAGCTTCACTGGCATCGGCACCTATACCCGGTTCATCGCCAATGTTTAGTTTATAACCATCATATGTTACGCCCCCCAGGCATGGGTCCTGCAAATGGCCCAGCATACACGTGTCCATATCATAAAATTTAATATTTGGGCTGGCATATACAAAATGCAGCTTGGCGCTTAAGGCTATACGGCTTTCCAGCATACCGCCCATCATACAAGCAATCCCTTTTGCAGCGGCCTCATCATGTATTTTTTTGGCTTCCAATATCCCGCCCGATTTGGCCATTTTTATATTGATATAATGACAGGAGCCACTGTTGATCTGTTTACGGGCGTCATGATGGTTATATACACTTTCATCGGCCATAATTTTTACCGGCGATAGCTGCATAAGCTGTGGCAAGCGATCATCAAACCAGGTACGCATAGGCTGCTCACAAAATTCAATATCATAAGGCCCCAATGCCTGCAGGGCAAAAACGGCTTCGTCAAAATTCCAGCCCTGGTTGGCGTCAATACGGATCTTTAAGTCTTTGCCCACCGCTTCGCGCATTTGTTTAATGCGTGCTACATCTTCAACAGCGTTCTTGCCCAATTTTACTTTCAGGATATTGGCTCCTGAGGCTTTAAAATCAAGCGCTTTTAACGCCATGCTATGCGGCCCTGCAATGCCAATGGTAATGTCTGATTCTACCTCCCGTTTTTCGCCGCCTAAAAACTGGTATAAAGGCAAGCCGGCATTTTTAGCGACAATATCAAACAGGGCAATATCAAAAGCGCTTTTTATGGTGGTGTTACCGGCAGTAAAATCATGCAGCTGCTGCATACGGGCAGGGATGTCAAGCGCGTCGTGTCCTTTCCACAACCGGGCAAATTCACGGGCCATAATTAAACAGGTGTCCTGTGTTTCACCAACTATCATCGGGAAGGCAGAGCATTCGCCAACGCCATAAAAACCGGCATCGGTATGTACCCTTATAAAAACATTCTGGGCATTGTCCATAGTCCCCGTAGCAATGGTAAACGGTTCCATAGGGATACTAAAGCGGTATATATCAATATGAGTAATGATCGCTGATTTGTTTTTCAAGATATGATTTTTTATAGTAACGTTTTATTTGACCTGTTTGTGTTAGTCTAATCCGGAGTTAACTCCGCCAACATCGCTTAACTTTTCTGCCTTCTCTTCGCCTTTGGCGAAACCTCAACACTCGCCGCGCTTGCCCAAGGCCTTTAAATGTAACATTTTGTCTTAATAATTTGCACATCAATACTAATACATTATATTTGCGTTACTACAATACAATAATAATTCAATTTTAGCCGCCTAAGCCCTAACTTTTACAGGGAAAAGTCGCCTGGCTAACTTAAAACTTTCTTAATAATACTAATAACATGGCTCCACAAAACACGCCTGAATTTGATTATAATTCAACCAGGAATAAACTTATCCTGTCAGAATATGGCCGCAACGTACAAAATATGGTAAAATATATTGTCGCGTTGCCTACTAAAGAAGAACGTAACCGCTACGCGCAAGTGGTGATTGACCTGATGGGCTTTTTAAACCCCCACCTGCGCGACGTTGCCGATTTTAAACACAAACTTTGGGATCACCTGCACATCATATCTGATTATAAGATAGATGTTGATTCACCTTATCCCAAACCAACGCCCGAGTCAATACATCTTAAACCCGCGCCGTTAAGATACCCGCACCAGCGTATTAAATACAAGCACTATGGTAAAACCATTGAGCTGATGATCGAGAAAGCAAAAAGCATTGAAGATCCTGACCGCAAGCGCCACATGGTACAAGCGGTAGCCAACTTCATGAAAATGGCCTACGTGCAATGGAACAAAGATTCGGTTACTGACGAAAGCATACTTTCTGATCTTTTTGCCTTATCAGGCGGTACATTAAAACTGGAAGAGAATATTAACCTTAACCGTGTTGAGTTCCGTCCGAATAACTTTCCGAGCCAGAACAACAATAACAACAACCGCGGCCGTACCAATAACCAAAACAATCGTGGCGGTGGCGGTGGTGGTCGTACCAACAACAACCCACGCAACAACAATCAAAACAACCGCAACCGCAATAGCGGCGGTGCCAAGAAATACTAATTCATTGGCATCACCAATTCATTGGTGATTTTATATAAGGAATAGCCCGGTTACCAAGATGGATAACCGGGCTATTTGGTTAAAATAACTGCCCAAAACATCTAAAAAAGCGATTAATTCATAAGCATTTCGGTGTAGTTTCAGTCAATTTCGGCATTTTATCATCAATTTTAGTGCATTTAATACGCGTTTTTGATAGCAGTTTTTGCAAAAAACTGAACTTTAAAAAGTTTTATCTGTCAATGCCCAAACGAGACAATCACTTGTTGAGCTAATGACCAATCAGCATTAAAGAATGTGCATTTATTTTATAATCTTTGCCGGTAATTAGCATACATTAAACCATGTTTACTGTATATATCAATTGAATCATGATCAATCAATTATAAACTCCTATGAATAACGCATTTGTGATAAACGGCGGGAAACCGCTAAAGGGCGAGATAACTCCGCAGGGAGCAAAAAATGAGGCATTACAGGTAATTTCGGCGGTATTATTAACCGATCAGAAAGTTACCATCAGCAATATACCTGATATAAAGGATGTAAATAAATTGATAGAGCTGCTGGGCGATATGGGCGTTATTGTGGAGAAAACCGCGGACGATACCTATACCTTTATAGCTAAAGATATCGATCAGAATTTTTTCCAGTCTGAAACTTTTAAATCAAAAGGCGGCGGCCTGCGCGGATCGATCATGATCGTGGGCCCGCTGCTGGCCCGCTTCGGCAAAGCATCAATTCCAAAACCAGGTGGCGATAAAATTGGCCGCAGGCGTTTGGATACCCACTTTCTGGGTTTCGAAAAACTGGGCGCTCAGTTTAACTACAACCCCGCCGATGGCTTTTTTAACGTCGACGCGTCGAACCTACAAGGTACCTATATCCTGCTTGATGAGGCATCGGTAACCGGTACGGCCAATATTGTGATGACGGCCGTGCTATCAAAAGGCACAACCACTATTTACAATGCCGCCTGCGAGCCTTATTTGCAGCAGCTGTGTAAAATGCTTAACCGTATGGGCGCAAAAATAAGCGGTATAGGTTCAAATCTGTTAACTATTGAAGGGGTAACAACACTAGGTGGTACCGAGCACCGTTTACTGCCAGATATGATCGAGATCGGCTCGTTTATTGGCCTTGCTGCCATGACCGGTTCCGAGATTACTATTAAGGATGTAAAATACCCCGAACTGGGCATGATACCCGATGTATTTAAACGTTTGGGCATAAAACTGGAACTGCGCGGCGATGATATTTATATACCCGCGCAAGACCATTACGAAATAGAAACTTTTATTGATGGTTCTATCATGACTATTGCCGATGCTCCCTGGCCTGGTTTTACCCCCGATTTGCTGAGCATTGTACTTGTAGTGGCCATACAGGCAAAAGGATCGGTGCTTATCCATCAAAAAATGTTCGAGAGCCGTTTGTTCTTTGTAGATAAACTGCTGGATATGGGTGCGCAGATCATCCTTTGCGATCCGCACCGTGCTACCGTTATCGGGCTTGATAAGCAGGTGCAGCTGCGTGGTATTTCCATGACATCGCCTGATATCCGCGCGGGGGTATCTTTATTGATTGCTGCATTATCGGCACAAGGTCAATCAACCATTTATAATATCGAACAAATTGAGCGTGGCTACCAGCATATTGACACCCGCCTTAAAGCGCTTGGCGCCGATATTACAAGGATTTAATTTGCGGTTAAAGGTAAAGGGCGAAAGGTTAAAGACAACTACAACAGTGTATCAAAATAAAACCTTTTGCCTTTTACCTTTAACCTTTCGCCCTTTGCGCTTTACCATTATTTTTTTTAGCTTTAGGCTTTCTGCATTTAGCTTTTAGCTTAATTATAAAACCTATTTCTAAACAATGCCATACAAAAACCGAAGGTCTACCTATGCTTACTTCATCCTGATTTTTGTATTTGTAAAAGTTGTCCTTAATTTATTCGCCATAAGCCATTTCGGTTTTCACCGCGATGAGTTCCTGCACCTGGTTCTGGCTGATCATCTTGACTGGGGATACAAAGAAGTACCTCCATTTATCGCGTTGCTGGCTAAAATATCCATTACGCTATTCGGCGATTCGGTTTTTGCGGCACGTATTTTCCCAACCATCTTTAGCGGATTGATCATCTGGTTTACAGGGTTAATAGTCATTGAGTTTGGTGGCCGCAAATTTGCCATAACACTGGCTTGCCTGGCGCTTATATTTTCGCCGGCATTCGCGGCAAGCGGTTATCTATTTCAACCCGTAGTGTTCGACCAGTTTTGGTGGGTAATAACTGTTTGGCTGCTTATTAAATACCTCAATACAACCGATGTTAAGTACCTGTACTGGCTTGGCCTGGCGGTTGGTTTGGGGATGCTTACCAAATACACCATGGCATTTTTTACGTTTGCGATGATTATTGGCATACTCATTAGCAAACAACGTAAACTACTGTTTAACAAGCATATTTTTGGAGCGGCGGTTGTAGCTTTTTTGATATGCTTACCCAACCTGATCTGGCAAATTCAACATCACTGGCCGTTAATAAGCCATATGAAAGCCCTGCGCGAAGAACAGCTGAATTATATTACTACTTCTGAGTTTATAGAACAACAGCTCCTGGTACATGGTGTGGCTTTGTTTGTATGGTTCACAGGTTTCCTGTTCCTGATTTTTTCGTTCAGGCTGCGGAATTTCCAGTTCCTGGCTATTGCCTATGTGTTGATATTTATTTTTTTGCTGAAGATGGATGGTAAAAATTATTATCTCTTCGGGGCTTACCCTATGCTGTTTGCAGCAGGTGGTTTTGGCTTTGAGCGGTTGCTAAAAGCAAAGGGGTATACCTTGCGTACACTTGCCGTTTTGCTATTTGTGTTGCCCAACCTCATTTTATTCCCGATGGTATTACCCATTTTATCATTGGAGCAAACGCTGGGGTTTTTCCGTTTTACCAATAAAAATGTCCCCGCATTAAAATTCATAACCACCTGGGAAGATCAAAAACAACACCCTACCACACAGGATTACGCGGACATGTTTGGCTGGGACGAACTGGCCCAAAAAGTGGGCGAAGCTTATAATAAGCTTACCCCGGAGCAGCAAAAGCAAACCATCATTTATGCCGATAATTATGGCGAAGCCGGCGCCCTGCACCATTACCGTAAAAAGTTTAATTATCCCGATGTGGCATCGCTTAATAGCAGTTTTGCTTTGTGGGCGCCTGATAGTCTTAATTGCAAATACATGATATATGTAGATGACAATGGCGGCCAGAACATTAGAGAATTTGTGGCCGGAAAAATGATAGGCTCCTTTAAAAAGTTAGGCGAAGTGGAATACCACCTTGCCCGTGAAAAAGGCACAGGCATATACCTCATTACCGATCCGCTCCCCCCATTACAGGAAAGGTATACAAAGGAACTGGCGAGGAAAAGACTGGAGTAATTTTTGGAGGTGAAAGGGTAAAGGTTAAGGGCGAAAGGTATTGCCTTGTGTTTCTCATTTCATTGCCGTCTCCGCCTATTCAAGCGTCTTTCGCTTGAATACTATCCTTAATTAAGCGTCCACGCTTAATTAAATATTAAATGATCTTTGACGTAAGCGTGGACGCTTACTTTTATATAAATTCAAGCGGAGGACGCTTGAATTGGCGGGGAACACCAACCATAGGCTGCCCTCCCCCTCAAAATATCATGGCATTAAAAAAATGTCAATTAGTAGTTTTTTACCTTTTCTCCATCGTAACCAACCTTTTACCGGAGATTGGCACTGATCAATGTAATCATGACATGGTTGGCCTTCATGAGTATCATTTTCATCATTGTAGAAGCAATCGAATTTTACCTCAACCCAATCTCCCTCAACCTTCATTGGGCAAAAATTTTCGTACCCTTTTGGAATTGATAATTCTTTTGAGGTGTCTTTTGGCTCTGTTTTTAAGGGTTGTGGTATTGCTATGGCTCCCGTTTCTTTAGTTAGTCGTCTTATTCCATAAGACTGAAGGATGTAATCTTCCCAATTTTTAAAGTCATATTTTTTTGATTTTGGAAGATATTTAACCTCCGAATAATTTAAAATAATTTGATATGACTTATCGGTAATTCCAATACATATAAAATGCATAAGCCCATAGTCAGGTTTATAAAATTTTGAATAGATATTGATTTTTTCCTGGTTCATGTCAATATCTTCATATTTCCGGGTTAATAGGCTATCATTAAATATCGAGAATTTCTCAGGTGCAATTATAAGTCCGATGCCTAATGTTTTAACTTCATTGTCATAGTTATAGCCCGTAGTATCAATTTCAGATTGACTTTTAAGTGTTGATTTTGTGGGTACTTTTAATTGTCGCTTATTTGGGGATTTTGATTTTTTTTGAACGCAGGATGACAAGGAAAGTAGCAATAGCAGGATATAAAAAGGTCGTGTCATTTTTTCAGATCTAATCAAAGCATTTGTACTAAAATATATAGGCAACGTGGTGCGTTGATAACACTGGTGATGAGCAAAATATTCTCAAGATGTTCTACCAACTTTGCTATAAACCATCACTCCTCTATCAAAGCATATCTTGTTTTAGTTTGAGTTGATATAACTCCTGTTGCTGAGTTCTTCATAATCCCCTCATAACCTATCCATTTCCCTTTTTCAATCGAAAAACTCGCAATAGCCTGGTAGCTAACCCCCATTGATGTTTTTACGGGGGTAGTGCCCATAGGCACCGGCATGATAAAATCGCCAATAACATATTCAACTATATCATATTTAAGCGTGACAATATGCTCTCCATGTTGATTTTCAATTTTCAACACAGTTACCTCATTTTTTTTATAGGAACTGTCGCATGTAAAACTCTGATCTGTTGAAATAAAATTAAAACTCACCGGCCAGGTATCGCCCTGTTTAATACGCTTACCCGGAAGCTCAAACAATAGAGCGATCACGTTTTTCTGATCATTCCTGGTATAAAAACTGGCAATAGTTCCGTTTTCATATACCGAGCCACGTAACTGTACACCTGATGTTATAGTGTTAAGCAATGTTTGTGCATCTGCTAAGTTGTTGTTACCGTCTTTACCTTTTTTTGACGAATCGGCTTTGGATACTAATGTAATATCAATAATACCCTTCTTTTTTTCGGTAAGCCGGGCGATAAAATTAGTTGGCTGCAGCGCACTCAGTTGTTTAAATATTTTTTTCGCTTCGGATAAATTTACGGTATCCATACCCATTGCTTTAAAAAAATTGCCAATTTCCCAATTTTTATGGATTGCTGTATCAACCTCTTCCAACACGGTTTTATAGGAAAGTGTTTCTCCGGGTTTCAACTTCCATTTTAAAAAAACTTGGTTATTATTTTGCGCAAAAACAGAAGTACTGAGCGTTAACAAAGCAACTGTGAAGAGATATTTAATTGCAGACATTGGTTTAGGATATGCACTAAATATAGAACAATTATATCATAATAAAGGTGCTGTACATAAACACAGCACCTTTTACTTTATCCTTTCGCCTTTAACCTAAAAACTAAGCTGAAATAGCGTTTATAATATCATACTGGGTAATGATCTCAATTTTACCCTCATCCTCAACCAGCACGGCTATATTTTCCTTGTTGATCAGGCTCGAAATTCTGTCGATAGAGGTATTGAGGTCAACAAACGGGAATGGCGCGGTGGTTATATTTTTAATAGGCTGCGATTTGATGGATGGGTTCTCCAACAGCGAGTTAAGGATATCACTCTCGGTGATCTTGCCTATCACCATACCTTTTTGGGTAACCGGCAATTGTGATATATTGAGCGATTTAATGGTATTGATAGCTTCCAGCACACTTTTTTCGCAATCAATGGTGATGATTTCCTGGTAATCTTTTTTGCTGATGATATCACCGGCGGTAAGTTTGCCATCTTTTAAAAATCCACGGTCGCGCAGCCAGTCGTCATTATACATTTTACCCAGGTAGCGTGTACCATGATCAGGAAATATGATCACCACCACATCGCCTTCTTTAAAGCGGTCCTTCATTTGCAAAGTACCCGCAACGGCCGACCCTGTAGAGTTACCTGCAAAGATGCCTTCTTTACGGGCAATTTCGCGGGTCATTAAAGCGGCATCCTTATCAGTTACTTTTTCAAAGTGGTCAATCAGGCTAAAATCAACGTTTTGCGGTAAAAAGTCTTCGCCGATACCTTCAGTAATATATGGATAGATCTCATTTTTATCCATAATACCAGTTTCCTTGTATTTTTTAAACACCGAACCGTAAGTATCAATACCCAATACCTGTATGGCGGGGTTCTTTTCTTTGAGGTAACGTGCCGTGCCGGATATGGTACCGCCCGTGCCTACCCCTACTACCAGGTGAGTGATCTTACCTTCGGTTTGCTCCCAAATTTCGGGACCGGTTTGCTCATAGTGCGCCTCTGAGTTTGATAAATTATCGTACTGGTTAGGTTTCCATGAGTTAGGCACTTCGCGTTCCAAACGCGAAGAAACAGAGTAGTATGAACGCGGATCATCGGGCTCTACATTGGTAGGGCACACGATCACCTCGGCGCCAAAGGCACGCAGGGCATCAAATTTTTCTTTCGATTGTTTATCGGTACTGGTAAAAATACATTTGTAACCCTTAATAACAGCTGCAATAGCCAGGCCCATACCGGTATTACCCGATGTTCCTTCAATAATAGTACCTCCGGGTTTTAGTTTACCACTTTTTTCGGCATCCTCAATCATTTTAAGGGCCATACGGTCTTTGATGGAGTTACCAGGATTGGTGGTTTCTATCTTAGCCAAGACCGTAGCAGGAATGTCTTTTGTAACCTTGTTCAATTTAACCAGCGGCGTATTGCCAATGGTTTCTAATATATTATTATACCACATAATTTAAATATCTACTAACCCGGTATACATAGCCGAATAACACCTCAAAATTAACTTTCTTAAGTGATATATTATCAAAATAAGTTGGATTGGGTTAATTAAGTTGGATCTGGTTCATTGGTTTGATTTATTCATGGGCCTGAATTATTTTTTGTCTGAACCGGGATTAAGCAGATTTATTAGATTTATCAGATTTTTGGATTTTGATTTGCATAGAAATCGTGGTTAATCCATTAATCTGCTTAATCCCGGTTCGACCAATGACCCGATTAAAACTTAAGGTGTTTAACCGTTAAGCCATTATTGATCAGTTGTTTTAATGATTCGATACCGATATGCAGGTGTGTTTCTACATACTGCTCGGTTACAGTAGAATCACTTTCGGCGGTTTTAACACCTTCGGGGATCATTGGCTGATCAGATACTAACAGCAGCGCGCCGGTAGGTATTTTATTGGCAAACCCGGTTGTAAAAATGGTGGCAGTCTCCATATCTACGGCCATGGCACGCAGATCTTTAAGGTATTTTTTAAATGCTTTATCGTGCTCCCAAACGCGGCGGTTGGTGGTATAACAGGTCCCTGTCCAGTAATCGCGCGAATAATCACGTATGGTGGTTGATATGGCCTTTTGTAAAGCAAATGAAGGTAATGCAGGCACTTCGGGCGGTAAATAATCATTTGATGTACCTTCGCCCCTTATAGCGGCTATAGGTAGTATCAGGTCGCCTACATTATTCTTCTTTTTAAGACCGCCGCATTTACCCAAAAAAATCACCGCTTTGGGGTGTATGGCGGTAAGCAGATCCATCACGGTAGCCGCTACCGAACTACCCATACCAAAGTTTATAATAGTGATACCATTGGCCGTTACGCTCTGCATTGGCTTTTCGATACCCATAATTGGAGCGTCATCATTCCATTGCGAAAACAGTTGTATATATTTCGAAAAGTTGGTAAGTATAATATATTCGCCAAAGGCTTCAAGCGGTCGGCCGGTGTAACGCGGCAACCAGTTGGCCACAATGGCCTCCTTGGTTTTAAGTCCCGATTTTACCGGCGAATAAACTTCTTTTACTACCTGGGCATTGGTAGGATCTTTTTTAACATTCAGTTCTTCGTTCATATTTTTTTTTACTTTAGTGGTTTTTAGTATCGAATATTTAGTATCAAGTAGTTAGTATCAAGACTTTATACCTTCGAATATCAAAACGGTATTCTATCTTGATACTTGATACTAACTACTTGATACCGGCTACCTGATACTTAATAAAAACCTGTTTATACAACAAACCCCGGTGTTGCACCAGGGTCTGCATTTATTATAATAAAGATAGCTGTTTAACTATATCAAATTGTTACGCTACTTTTAATTTTTTCAGATCCGATTTTTCAAATTTCTCATGGGCATAATCTAATGTAACCTGCAGGCGTTTCACATCTTTTTTAGATGGGAACTCAAACATGGCATCTATCATTATAGCCTCACATATGGAGCGTAAGCCCCTTGCGCCCAACTTAAATTCCATTGCTTTATCAACAATAAACTCCAGCACTTCATCATCAAACTCCAGCTTTACGCCTTCATATTCAAACAGTTTTTTGTACTGCTTTAATAAAGAGTTTTTAGGCTCGGTTAAAATGTTGCGTAAAGCCTCTCTGTCAAGCGGGTTCAAATACGTAAGTACCGGTAAGCGACCAATCAATTCAGGTATCAGCCCAAATGATTTCAGATCCTGCGGGGTAATGTATTTGTACAGGTTTTTCATGTCCACCTCACCATCATCACGCTTCATTTTATAACCAACAGTTTGTGTACGCAGGCGGTTGGCTATTTTACGGTCGATACCGTCAAAAGCGCCTCCGCATATAAACAATATATTGCTGGTATTTACTGTGATCATTTTTTGATCAGGGTGCTTGCGGCCTCCCTGTGGTGGTACGTTAACCATGGTACCTTCCAGTATTTTTAATAAAGCCTGCTGCACACCTTCGCCCGATACATCACGGGTGATGGACGCATTATCACTTTTGCGGGCAATTTTATCAACTTCATCAATATAAACAATGCCTTTTTCGGCCAGTGTTACATCATAATCTGCCGATTGCAGCAAGCGGGTAAGTATGCTTTCTACATCCTCCCCTACATAACCTGCTTCGGTTAGTACAGTAGCATCACAAATACAGAAAGGAACATTCAGTATTTTGGCCATGGTTTTTGCAAGTAAGGTTTTACCTGTACCTGTTTCGCCTACCATAATAATGTTTGATTTCTCAATCTCTACCTCATCCTTATCAATACGCTGGTTTAAGCGCTTGTAATGATTGTATACCGCTACAGAAAGTATTTTCTTGGCATCATCCTGACCTATAACATACTGATCCAGGTGACCTTTAATTTCGGCCGGTTTAAGCAAAGCCGGCGCCGAAGGCGAGGCTTTTACTTTACGCACCTTTAACTCCTCAGCCAATATCTCATTAGCCTGGTTAACGCATTTGTCACAAATGTGAGCGTCAAGCCCAGCAATCAACATCAGGGAATCCTGTTTGCCGGCGCCACAAAATGAACACCTGATTTCCTTACTGCTTTTATTCATCTGATTTGTTTGTAACTCAAAATTAACTAATTGGTAGCATAAAAAAAAGTTCTAAGTTATAAGTAGTGCGTATTGAGCTTAAAGTTGGCAAATAACGCCCTACCAGACTTGTTTCAGCACCTTATTTGCAAGGCAAACGTGTTGAGCAACTCCGATATTGCATGTGGGATCCCGAAATAAATTGGGGATAGCCGCTTTTTTATTCTTAAGAGCTCAACGTCTTTCGATTCAGAACTCAAAACTCACTACTTATAACTTATTACTTCCTATTGTTTATTTCTTTCCTTTACTGCCTTTTAAAATCTCGTCAACCATACCAAATTCTTTGGCTTCGTCGGCAATCATCCAGTAGTCACGGTCTGATGCGTCCCAAACTTTTTCAAATGAAGCACCGCTATGATCAGCAATAATCTGGTATAATTCTTTTTTCAGTTTAGTGATCTCATGGTAAGAGATCTCAATGTCTGACTGCTGGCCCTGTGCACCGCCCGATGGCTGATGGATCATTACCCTTGCATGTGGTAATATAGCTCTTTTACCTTCGGTACCGGCACATAATAATACAGCTGCCATTGAGGCCGCCATACCAGTACAAATGGTAGCTACATCATTTGATATAAATTGCATGGTATCATAAATACCTAAACCTGCGTAAACAGATCCGCCTGGTGAATTGATATAGATCTGAATATCGCGTTTACTATCAGCCGACTGCAAGAACAGCAATTGAGCCTGGATAATGTTTGCGATGTTTTCATAAATGGCATCGCCCAGGAAAATGATACGGTCCATCATCAGGCGCGAAAACACGTCCATCTGGGCCACGTTCAACTGACGTTCCTCGATAATATAAGGCGTCATGCCGGTTGGGTTGTATATACCTGTTGGCATACGGCTGCTGTCAACACTGGCTATAAATTTATCTACGTGAAGGCTGTTAATACGGTGATGCTTAACAGCGTAATTTCTGAATTCGTTCTTATCGATGTTACTACTCATGGTTTTTGTTATATTATTTTTTAGGATGCAAGATTTACTTGCGATAAATATAGTTTTTAGTTGAATACAATTTTAAACAGATAGTATGTATAAAGTAAAAATTATTTTGATGGTGAAGGTGTTTCAGATAAATTAAAATGTCATGCTGAACTTGTTTCAGCATCTCACCAGCAGGTATACTCCTTGCATATCATACGTTTAGCATGTGGGATGCCGAAATAAATTCGGCATGACTTCCTTTTTTAAACGAGTTATGCTTATACAACAAAAGCAACCTTGTGAGTTGCTTTTGGTAAAATTATACTATAAAAAAGTATCTTATTTTTCCGAAACCAATTTATTAAAATCAGTAAACAGGATATCTTTTTTATCAAGGGTTATTACACCTTTAATAAAATCAAACACCCTTAATGCTTTTACTTCTTCAAATATCTTGTTAGCATTCTCTTTATTTTGCAGGTATTGTACGGTGTATTGACCTAATTGCTCATCAGGAATAGGCTGTGGGCTATACATCCTGAATTGCTGATCTAAACGAACCTTAGCTAATTCAAAAACTTCCTCGTATTTAATTTCGATGCTGTTTTCACGGATAATTTTGTTTTCGATCAAAGTCCATTTAAGGTTTTGAGCAAAATCATTATAGCCGCCTTCCAGCTCTTCTTCGGTAAGTTTTTCGTTAGTGGCTTTTAACCAGCGTTTTAAAAACTCATCAGGTAAATTAAATTCAACTTTGGCAATGCTTAGTTTATAAATGTCATCCTGCAATTTGCGGTCTGCATCCTGAACCATCATGGCTTCCAGCTCTTCGGTAATTTTAGCTGTGAATTCTGCTTCGGTAGTTACTGTACCTTCACCAAATAATTTGTCAAAGAACTCCTGGTTTAAATCACTTTCTTCTAAACGGTTAACGTTTTTAACAGTTAACTGAAAGTTTGATTTTAAATCAGCTGCTTCATCTTCTTCAATTTTTAATAAGCCTGCAACCTTAGCCGCGTCGTTATCAAAAGCTTTTTGAATATCAAGCGTTAATACATCACCTTTTTTTAAACCGATCAATGAAGTTTTGATGGCTTCATCCTTGATCTGATCTAACCTAACCGATGCGGTATTGGTAATGCCATCCTCAAAAACAGAACCATCAGGAGAAAGTTGAACTAATTCTGCGTAAAGTACGTCATCATCTGCCGATACGTCAGGATTTGTCATTTTGCCATAGCTACGGCGAATATTTTTGATACGTGAAGCAAGGGTTTCTTCGTCAACCTTGATCACATACTGGGTTACTTCATCTTTTGATGAAAAATCAATGCTGAACTCAGGCGCTAAACCCAGCTCATAGTTGAATTCAAAATTGTCGTTAAAATCCCAGTTGTATTGTTTTTCGTCGTCAATTTTTGGTAAAGGCTGACCCAATACTTCCAGCTTTTGCTCGTCGATGTATTTATTTAAAGTATCTGATAACAAGTTATTGATCTCATCAACCAAAATACTTTTACCGTACATTCTTTTTATATGCGATGCCGGCACCATTCCGGGACGAAAACCTGGCAGTTTAGCTTTTTTAGCGTTTTCTTTTATGGCTTTGTCAACACGTGGCTGGTAATCTTCAGGGTCAATGTTGATCTTAACAACTGCATTCAGGGCGTCTACTTTTTCCTGTGTAATATTCATCTTTTTACCGGGTAATTTAATTTAATCCTTTGAAAAGTAGCCATAAAGTTAATTTAGGCTATACAAATTTCGAGGCGCAAAAGTATGAATTTATTTTGAATTTAATCACGTGTTTCGGCAGGAGTAAATTTAACAACCTGATTTTTTACAGGCTTTATTGTTTTAATATAAGCGTAAATGGCTTCCAGATCACCGGTCTTCATTTCACCATATCTGTACCAGGGCATTATAGACTGATATTGACCAGGGCCAACATCAACCAGCTTTTTAGTGCTATCGGCATATCGTTTAAATTCTGATACAAATTGTTCTTTAGTCCAATTGCCTAATCCCGTTGCTTTATCGGCTGTTATGTTGGCCGAACGTACAACTCCTGCACCCGGCACTTTAAAATCACGACCACCGGCATATTCCAAACCCGCAATTATTTTACCCTGATTAACCTGGCTATGGCAATCTTTACAGGCCGCAATAGTTACCAGGTATTCACCATATTTTAACGTGTCTTTTTCGCTGGGTACGGTACCAAGCGTTGCTTTTTGCGGCATGGTATGCACCAGGATGTTTAACGGAAAATCAAGCTTACGCTCAGGATAATTCGATTCAATGGGTTTAACCGTGCGTAAATAAGCTATGACCGAGTAAACGTCTTCACGGCTCATTTTTGAATAGGACTCCCAGGGCATCAGCGGAAATATAGCCGAACCATCTTTTTTAACCCCAGCGGTAATAGCCCTGAAGAGTTCACCATCTGTCCAATTTTTTAAATGATAGGGCGTAATATTAGGTACATCTACATCACCGGGGAAACCTACGTTAGCATCAAATTTTTCGCCTCCTGCTCCCAATGAGCCAGCTTTCATGGGTCCGGCAAATTTACTCCAGTCGCGGGTAGAGTGACAATCCATACATAAGGTTACATTATTAGCCAGGTATTTACCGCGCTCAATGCGCTGCGGGGTAACCTCTACTTTAATATCTTCGGCTTTACCTACATTAGGCAAAGCCAGTGTAATATATGATATGCCGGCTAATACAATTAAAACCACAACTATAACCGTATAGGCTGTATACTTTAAAAACTTTTTCATAATAAGGAGGGCAGATTAATCAACTTTTTGAATTTTTGATGCGCCCGCTTTATCACTGTTCACGGTTGAGGGAGAGCCTTTGTATTGAATTTCGGCTGCGCCATGTGAGCGTACATTTAAGGTTTTTAATACATTGATTTTGCAGTTGCTTACGCCCGATGTATTAACAGTATAATCGCCAACAACAAAATCAAAAGCATTTACTTTGGCTACACCGCTCGATTCAATACGGTGCGATGCCGCCTGCCCTTTTAAATTCAATTCGCTTACCCCACTGCCATTTGTAACCACATTGGCCGCGTTTAAATCAAGATTAACTCTGGTGGCACCAGACAGATGAATATTCAAATCGCCGGTAACTATTTTACCTGTTGACGAAACTTCTACCGCTCCTGACGATTTAATTTCACTCAGGTTATGCACCCCTATATTTATTACAACGCTATCCACATCGCACATGTTTTTTTTCGATTTTATAAACAGTCTGTCGCCTTCAACTGATGTAGAAACATATTTGAGCAGGTTATCATCGCCGGTTATACTAATTGATAAGGAACTGTCCTGTTTTAAGTGAATTTTAAACGCGCCCGATATGTCAATCTTTTTAAAATCATTTGCTTTACGTTGTTCTGTTGCTAATTTTCCTGATCCATGTACACAGGCAAAATTGCATGATGATAGTATACTTAGCGATGCACATGCGATTACTACCGCTATGGCTAAACTTGCTTTTTTCATAGTATTTTTTATTTGAGACAGTGTTTATTGGTTTATAGTTACATCAAAAATAAAAAAAGCTATCACAATGTGTGATAGCTTCTCAGAATATATGATGAACTTTTGCAAAAGTTGAGGAAATTAAAGGCCGGCTAACTCGTTAGTGATCACTTTTTTAGGAGCTGTACCATTGTTAAGTGTATCAGTATAGGTAGTGGCAGTAAAGTTGTTATTGTTTACGCTTGTTGCAGCTGTGTGATTCAGGTTATATAAAGTTGTAGAACCTGTTAAATCAATTTTAGCACGATCATTTACGTTAACATTAGCGTTATAGGTATCTAAATTTAAATTAGCAGTCGCGGTGTTATGCAGGTTAACTTCCAGATCAATGGCAGAAAGTTTGCCGAATGATTTTACCTGGGCGTTATCATATGCACTTATAGCACGCAGATCATTAGCTGTTACCCAAACCACTAATTTTTCGGCTTTGTATGATGAAATGCGTAATACGCCGTTTTGACTTTGAACCAATGCGCTTTCGGCATAGTAACGGTTGTAAACTTTTACCTGGTCGGCTGTGCCGGCAGATACATACAGTTCCACATTGCCGCGGATCTCGATCTTGCTGATCTTGCTAACGTCAGTTAAAACGGTTGCTGCATTGTTATTGTTATTTGTTGATGCATAAGTTGAGCTTGCTATTCCACCTACTAAAACTAACATAGTGATGATGGTAAATAATTTTGTTTTCATGTTTATTAATATTTTGATTGTCAATTAATTGTATTCCCTATTTTTTAAATACACAGATATGACGCCCCCATTTTTAAAACGTTACAGCCATTTTGGGTAAATTAGATGTACGGCACTATTTTATCGGCGAACGGGGTATTTGCATCGGTGAAAGGCGCAGATATTTTTTAGCATTTTTAGAAATACTGATGATTTTTAAGATCAAAACAGGTTTCTTACATAACTTTGGCCTGCTTTTAATCTACTTTAATATTATATGAAGATCCATATCATGGGTGCCTCCTGCGCCGGCTCAACCACTTTAGGCACTGCATTAGCCAAACAACTTGGATATCCTTTATTTGATAGCGATGAATATTTCTGGGAAAAATCTGCTACTCCATTTAACGTTAGGCGTAATCCCGAATTAAGGAATGAAATGTTAACGCGTGACACTACCGGTCATGATCACTGGATCCTGAGTGGGTCGATGGTGAGCTGGGGGCAGGTATGGCTGGAGATGTTTGACCTGGTGGTATTTTTATATGTGCCGCACCACATCAGGATGCAGCGACTGCAAAACCGTGAACTGCAACGCTACGGCGACCAAATTTTTAATGATCCTGAACGAGCTGAAATGTACCGGACCTTCAGGCAATGGGCATCGGGCTATGATGATAATACCACCAACGGCCGCACCCTGCAGGTTCACGAAACCTGGTTAAACCAACTAAGTTGTCCCGTTTTGGAGATTAAAGGTGATACAACCGTGGAAGAACGGACGGGGATGGTTTTAGAGAGAATGAAGGTGTTGGGTTGAAATGGGACGGAAGGGAATAAAAAACGCGTCATTGCGAGGAACGAAGCAATCCCCGATTTACAGAGCCGCTCTGTACAGCATAGAGATTGCTTCGTTCCTCGCAATGACGTGCTAATAGATAACTCTTCCATCCCTCTTTCCGCCGAAGGCGAAGAGAGGGATGGCGAGCGAAGCAACGCCAGGGTGAGTCTAATCTACCACTTATCCAAACCCAACAACTTTCTGCCTAAAGAAGACAACTCTGCTACCGGGTTTTTCTTTTCCCTTTCCAGCGGGTCACCCGGGAAGGCGTAGCCCTGCATGGCCTCCCTGCTTTGCCAGCTGTTAATGCGCCAGTTTCTCAGTTCTTCATTATCCTCCTGAGCAGGCATCATGGATATATATTGGGCAATACGAACCTTATTGCCGCTTGTATTTGGGCGGATACCGTGCGGTTGCGTACTATTAAATATTAACAGGTCACCTGCCTCTAATTTTACTTTTACAATTTCAAACCCGGTTGTATCAGGCTTATAATGGTCACGGTCGGCAGGTTGGCTAAGCTTCCACGTATCGTAGGTACGGTAAAGTTCGGGTATGCATTGAAAACCACCCATGTTTTCGTCAGTCTGATCGGCCAGGGCCAATACGCCCTGCACGTTTTGCGGTTTAGTTTCTGGATCATAATCCCAGTGTATAAAACCCTTGTATTCAAAGCCGGGCCGCAAAGGGAAGTTAAGATTTGCGCGGTCAATATTGGCCCACAACTTTTCGGTACCCCAAATGTCGGCAAATGCCTGGTGTACTTTTGGATATTGCCGGTTATCCCACAAATACTGGTGATTATAAATTTCGACCATGCCTGTATTGTTCAGCTCCTTCATTTGCATTTGAGCATTGGGCTTTTTGTACCAGCTTTCTATATCGTTGGGGTTTTTATCCTCATATTGCCATAGGTAATCAGCCGTTTTTTGTGCCATTTCTTTAGGCACCGCGTTTTTTACAACTACATAGCCATTGGTGATCCAAAAGGCCCAGTCCTCTTCGCTCAAAACGCGTAAGGGTTCGCCATTACTGCGGTTGTTAAGTTTAACCTGGCTTGATTTTGCAGCCGATGGATTTCCGGGTATATCTTTATGTGCCTCGTTGGGGCTCATACCCGGGGCCATACCGGCCATTGTTTTAACTTCTGCTTCCATGATTCATTTGGTTTGATAATTCAAAAGTACAGGGAAACAAAAACTGCCTTATCCATCACAATGACCAATATTTGCTCTGTATTGACTTATTTATTAAATTAATAGTGATTATATTTACAATACAGATGAATAAGATACAACTGGAGCGGGTTGAATTTGAACCGGGCAAATCATTTAAACTGTTTTCGCCCCGGTTACGGAACACTTTCCTGTGGCACTATCACCCCGAATATGAATTGGTATATGTGGAAGCTGATGCAGGTATCCGCCATGTAGGCACCCATATATCGGGCTATACCCACAGCGACCTGGTATTTATTGGCAGTAACCTCCCCCACCTAAATTTTGATTACAGGTTAAGAAGCGACTACCACCAGATAGTAATACAGCTGCGTACAGATTTTTTGGGGGCAGCCATAAACCTGGCCCCGGAGCTTTCCCTTATCCATACCTTATTTAAAAGCGCCGCTTATGGCATTGCCTTTCACGGAGATACCAGGGCTTTGGTAGCGCAAAAATTAAAGCAGTTAAATAATCTTAACTCTTTTGACCAACTACTGGAGCTTATCCATATTTTTCAGTTGTTAGCAGGTTCCAATGAATACACCATTTTGAATAAGGACGAAACCAGCAAGGACTTTATTTTGAAGGATAAGATAAGAATGGGTGCTATTTATGAATATATTGATGCACACTATGCCCAAAAACCCGATGTTAATATAGTAGCCGGAAAAGTAAACTTAACAACTCCGGCTTTTTGCAGGTACTTTAAAAGGCAAACCAACATCACCTTTACCGAATTTGTGAACCAATACCGTATTGAGCGCGCCAAAAACCTGCTGATGCAGGATAAAAATATTACAGAGACCTGTTATGCCGTGGGGTTTGAAAGCCTGAGCTATTTTAACAAGCTGTTCAACAAAATTGTGGGCGAAAACCCGTCTGATTTTAAAAAGAAATGGGTGGCACGGGCAAGTAATTTGTAACTTACCTAAGCTTAATTAATTATCACGATGAATAAATTAGATTTTGAAGATATCTTTTTTGATTCTTTTGATACGTTTAAAGTGTTTGACGATTTAAAATTGGATCAGGTTAATCAGACCATTTTAAACACACCCAAAACAGTATGGCAAATTTTAAATCATTTAATTATTTGGCAGCAAGATCAATTGAATATGCTCAATGGAAAAATTGATCTGTCGCACATTAATGAAACAGAAACGTGGGATATTGCCCATCCTGAAGAACAAAGAATAGTTGATAATGCAGTTTTAACTTTTAAAGATCAAATTAAAAGCATTAAAGAGATCATTGCTTCTTTATCCACCGACATGCCTGATATACAGGTAAAATTAAAGACTATTCAGGAGATCACAAATCACTTATCATTCCATGTTGGCGAAATAATACTGATCAGGCGGCAAATGAAAAACTTTCCCCTACCTGGCGAAATGAAAAAGTTTTTAACTGAATAGTTTTCTTCCCCGTCAGCAGATAAGCTTCGGGCGAAWTCAGGCAGAACATGATGGCTTGTGTGATTGCAGGGGCATAGCAAATTTTTGCTGAAGTGAGGGGATTGAGCGAACGAAGTGGGGCAAAAATATTGCAGCCTGTGGTTCTGATTGATTTGAGGGCAGAGGCTTGTGCGGCAAAGAAGCCTCTCTGCTGACTTGATTTTTGGTTACTTTGTATCAAGACAAAGTAACAGCCTTAGCGGCAATTGAGCGCTCTACGACATGCACTATTCGCCCTGTATAGCATAGAGATTGCTTCGTCCCTCGCAATGACGCTTGAAGAGGTAAGGTTCAATCAGGTAAAATTATAATCTCACCTTCATTAACCGGTTCTTGAAATCCGGTATAGTATTGATCCAATATTTCTTCAGTGATAGGAAATGCAGCATTGGCATCAAACCTTGAGCTTCTGTTTTTTAGCCTGCTTTTGAGGGTTTTATAATCAACCTTTAAAAAAAGAATTATACACTCCACACCATAGCTTTCAATAAGCGCTTTATATTTTTCACGATTTGAACGTTTCCAGAAACTATAATCAATTACCAAAGATTGTTGCTGCTTTAAATAAGTTATTAGCTCCTGCTCTAATTGATGCTCAGCTTCTTTTTGTAATTCCGGATATTGAGCAGGCTGGTAATCAATACCATACTTTCCAAATTGCGCCCAAATGTATTCATCAATCGAAAGTCTTATAAAACCTTTCTCAACCAGCTTATTAGCCAGGGTTGTTTTCCCTGCCCCCGCCATACCGCACATTAAATAAACACGTGGTTTACCATCAAGCGTAATTGTATCCAGAAACTGCTGAGCATTCATCGTTTGTTCTGATTTTCGATTCTAATATAGGGATAGAATTTGTATCCAATAATCTGCGGTAACAATTACTCCACAACAAAAAAGCCACCCGGCTTCCAGGTGGCTTTGCATATATGATGGATTACTACGGTTATAAAAATGCATATTCAGAAATTTTAGCTTTTACCCCGTTTAATATTTCGGTTGAGTGATCGGCAACTAAGTCTGTTCTGTTTACACTTGATGCTACGCTGCGGTTTATGCTGTATTCGTTAACAGTACCGCTTAGGTTAGCACGGGTTTTATCGTTCATGGTAACACGGGCGCTGTAAGCATCAAGTTTTAAATTGGCAGAAGCATTGTTGTACAATTTCACATCAAGCTGAATGGTTGAAAGGTTACCGAATGAGCTTATTTCAGCATTATCATAAGCAGTTATGGCGTTAAGCTCTTTTGCTGTTACCCAAACTTCCAGTTTTTCGGCCTTGTATGATGAGATACGTAACACACCGTTTTGTGATTGAACCAGCGCGCTTTCAGAATAATATTGGTTGTAAACCTTTACCTGATCGGCCGGGCCGTTTGATACGTATAGTTTAACATTCCCATAAATTTCAATTTTGTTGATCCTGGTAATGTCAGTCAAAACGATGCCTTTATTGTTGTTATTATTAACAGCGGCTTGTGTTTGATTTCCGATTCCAAATACTATAGATGCTACAGTAAAAATGGTGATTGCTAAAGTTTTCATGATATTAATATTTTGATTGTCAGTTGATTAATTGTTGTTATTTTAAATACACAGATATGACGATCTCAATTAAAAAACGTTACAGCAAAGTGCCCTGTAATAGTTGTACGCAGGGTTTTTGTCGGTAAGTGAGGGAATGTTGTCGGTGAATTTGGGGGCTTTTTTTGGTTGCGGGTTGCGAGGTTCGGGTTGCGGGTGAGCTGTTTTGGTTTCGGGGTTCGAGGTTCGGGTTGCGTGTAGATAGATTCGAGCGGTACGATAAAATAAAACTTACAACAAGAACCTCATAACACGAACCAGGCAACACGATCCCCGAACCCCTCCCCCAATCAGGCCAGGTAATACTTCTCACCGTCGGTTTTAATTTTGCCGGCATCAAGCAACAGGCGGATGGTTTCCATCTTTTCTTTTTCGGCGCCAATGTTGATGGTGTTTATTAATGTGCCGATATCGGGGGTTGATATACTGAGCAGCTGAACTATCTCGTGGGTAATATTATCAAATATCTCGTCGGCGTTTTTTTGGCGTTTTTCTTCTATACAAACATCGCAAACGCCGCATTTACGGGCATTAGGTTCATCAAAATAAGCGAGCAACATTTGGCTGCGGCATTTTTTGTGGATGGCATAGGCAAAAACCGCTTCCATTTTTTTGCGGTAAGTTTCCTTACGCTCTTCCATGTAACGCTTGTTTATAAAAAGCCGGTCGGCGTGCTGGCGCGATTTCAGGTAGGTAACCTGCGGCTGATCGGTTTGCTGCAGATAACTGATGAGGCCAAAGCCCTGTAATTGCATCAGGCCATCAATCACCTGCTGAACGTTCAAATGGGTGCGTTTGGCCAGGTCATACTCCTTTAAGCGCACATAATTCTCGAACGAGCCACCATACGAGCGCAACAATGTTTTAATAAAAGGATCCCAGCCTGCATTTTGGATCTGGAAGTTATACAACACCTCGTTTACCACCTCGAACCTGAAACGCGACGGCAAAAATACACTCTCGTTGAACGACAGGTATTCGTCCTTCTCCAGAAACTTAAGGGCATTGAGTGTTTTTATGGCATCCAGCTTAAAGCGGCTGCAAAAGTCGCCCAGGTCAAGGTTAAAGCTCAGGCCTTCTCCGGCGCCGTAGGCCAACTGATAGTAATTGGCCAAACAATGGTAAACATGCTTTATTTCATCAACCGACGGAAAATTGAGCAAAAACATTTTTTCCTGTTTAAGTCTGTCGGCGTGGGTATATAGTAAAATGGCGTATGCCTTTTGCTCATCGCGGCCTCCTCTGCCCCCCTCCTGGTAATAGGCTTCCAGGCTTTCGGGCATTTCCTTATGTATTACAAACCGCACATCGGGCTTATCAATCCCCATCCCAAAGGCATTAGTGGCCACCATGATCCTGGTGCGGTTATTTTTCCAGCTTTCCTGCTTCTCTGACCGTTGATCCATTGACAGGCCCGCATGGTAATAATCGGCCTTGATGCCGTTATCGTTGTAATATTTGGCAATTTCGGCTGCATCTTTACGGCTGCGTACATACACAATACCGCTGCCTTTAACACCATGGGCAATATCCAGCATCTTGCGGAACTTGTTTTCGGCATCCTGCACCACATAACTGATGTTACGTCGCTCAAAACTCTGCTGATAGATAACCTGATCCTTGAACAGTAATTTTTGCTGAATATCCTCTTTAACCTCGGCTGTGGCTGTGGCCGTAAGAGCCAGCACAGGCACCTCAGGGTGTAGTTCGCGCAGATCCGCAATATGCAGGTATGGCGGCCTGAAATCATATCCCCATTGCGATATACAGTGCGCCTCGTCAACAGCTATCAGGTTTACCTTCATGTATTTGATACGCTCGCGCACCAGCTCAGACAGTAAACGCTCGGGCGACAGGTATAAAAATTTGACTGAGCCATAGATACAATTATCAAGCGCCAGGTCAATCTCCCGCAATCCCATACCCGATACGATGGCTACCGCGTTGATACCCTTTGCCTTTAAATTTTCAACCTGATCTTTCATCAGGGCAATAAGCGGCGATATCACCACGCATAAACCCTCCTTAGCCAAAGCAGGTACCTGAAAACATACAGATTTGCCGCCACCGGTAGGCAGCAGCGCCAGCGTATCATGACCCAATAAAACAGACTTAATGATCTCAGCCTGCATGGGCCGAAAGCTATCGTGCTTCCAATACTGTTTTAATATTTCCTCTATGGTCATGTACGTGCTGCAGGCTCAAATATAAACGATAAAGGCGAAAGCTTAAATAACGAACACCGAATGTTGAATTTTGAATAATGAAGTGAGGCGGTAAAGAAATAAAAAAACCAGAAGGCTGTGCTTTCTGGTTTTTTTTATGAAATAGCAAATAAAGCTTTTGGCTTTTAGCCTTCTGCTTTTAGCTTAAAACAATTATCTGTTTTTTATATCAACGTATTCCTTATCAGTGGCGCCGGTATATATCTGGCGCGGACGGCCGATAGGTTCTTTATTCTCTTTCATTTCTTTCCACTGCGCTATCCAGCCCGGTAAACGGCCCAGGGCAAACAGTACGGTAAACATATCAGTTGGGAAACCCAGCGCGCGGTAAATAATACCCGAGTAAAAATCAACGTTAGGATATAGTTTGCGCTCCACAAAGTAAGGATCTTTTAATGCCACTTCTTCCAGCTTTTTGGCTATCTCCAGTACTTCATCATTAATGCCTAACTTCTCTAATATATCGTCGCAGGCTTTTTTAATGATCTTGGCCCTTGGATCAAAGTTTTTATATACACGGTGGCCAAATCCCATTAAGCGGAAAGGGTCGTTTTTATCTTTTGCCTTGGCTATCCATTTGTCGGTATCGCCGCCGTCGTTCTTAATCTTCTCCAGCATTTCAATCACTGCCTGGTTTGCACCGCCGTGCAGCGGGCCCCACAATGCCGAAATACCAGCTGATACCGAAGCATAGATATTTGATTCGGACGAGCCAACGATACGCACTGTTGAAGTAGAGCAGTTTTGCTCATGGTCTGCATGTAATATCAGCAGCTTGTTCATGGCGCTCACCACAACCGGGTCGATCACGATATCTTCGGTACGCTGACCAAACGTCATGTACATAAAGTTGGTAACGTAATCGTATTTGTTTTTTGGATAGATAACCGGATGGCCCAGTGATTTTTTATAGATCCATGATACCACGGTAGCCATTTTTGCCAGCATTTTAATAATGCTCAGGTTAAGCTCATCGGTAGTTTGGTTGGGTTTTAATGATTCGGGGTAAAATGCAGATAAGGCCGATACCAATGATGATAACTGACCCATAGGATGCGATTTTGACGGAAAGCCATCAAAAAACTTCTTCATATCCTCATGTACCAGCGTATGGCGGCTTAATTCATACTGAAACGAAGTTAATTGCTCTGTAGTTGGCAATTCGCCGTAGATCAGCAGGTAAGCAACCTCAATAAAGCTCGAATTTTCGGCCAGTTGCTCAATCGGATAACCGCGATACTTCAGTATTCCTTTTTCGCCATCTAAAAAAGTAATAGCGCTTTTTGTAGCTCCTGTATTTTTATAACCTACATCCAGCGTTACATAACCGCTCAGGTCCCGGAGTTTTGAAATATCAATAGCCTTTTCACCTTCTGTGCCCTCTATTACCGGGAGGTCAAATGTTTTATCACCAATTTTTAGTTGTGCTGTTTCCGACATAGACATATTTGTATCTGCAACAAATGTAATTAAATCTGCGTAGTAATAACCGCTAAGATCATTTACTGTTTGTAAAAATTTACGTGCAAATCTATTAAATTAACCCAGTTTTGTTAAGTACCGGGCATCATTTATTATAAAAAAATATTAGTGATAAACATAACAAACTGCAAGTGCAGACAAGAGGTATGGCCCTATCAGTTTATCTGTTCTTTAACCTGGCCGCACTCCTTCATATGTTCAGGAAAGTAGGGATTTTTAATAGCTTTATTTACTGATAACCAGTAACCGCCCTTACCATTATCGGCCATGGGGCAGTAATCAACATAAATAGTGGCGGCTTTAAATTTGGCACCTTTTACAAGGCCGATGATATCCTTACTCAATATTAAAAAGGTATTGCGCTGAGCGTCAATATCATTCAATATTGTTATTTGATGCGCGAGGGTGGCGGTTTCGGTACAACCTTTAATGCCGGCCAGCTTATCCTCTAACAAAGCAGCCGTACTTTTAATACCCGTAACGTTCGATTTTAAAAACTCGTTCTTTAAACCTATATAAGTATTAAACACATCGGCAGTGTTGGCGGTATCCACCACGCGGGCCACAATAGCTTTACCACTATCCGTTTTTGTTTCTGCGTCTTGTGCCGGTTTCGCAGCTTGTTTACATGCCGTTGCGGCTATGATCAGGCTAAAAAGAACTACACTGTTGATGATTTTCATATAGACATTAATTTGTACGTATAGCCTCAACCGGATCAAGCCGTGAAGCAAAATACGCCGGAATAATGCCCGAAATTACACCTATTGTAAGAGAAGTACCAATACCAAGTATAATATTTTTTAAATCAAGTACCACCTGAACATCAAAAACAGCTTTAACACCAAAGGTTAAAAAGTAAACCAGCAAAAGGCCTATTAGCCCACCCAATAAACAAAGTACAATGGATTCAATTAAAAATTGTAACAATATAAAATAGTTTTTAGCGCCCAATGATTTTTGGATACCTATAATATTGGTACGTTCCTTTACCGATACAAACATGATGTTGGCAATACCAAACCCACCTACCAGGATAGAAAAACCGCCTATAATTGCACCGGCAATATTAATTACACCAAACAAGCTATCCAGCGCATTGGTAAGCATGGTGGTTCTGTTCAGCGAAAAATTATCTTCCTGTCCGGGTCTTAAACTCCTGATGGAGCGCATCAATCCCTGCAATTCACTTTCTACATCATCAACCGGGATACCCGCTTTTCCCCTTACAATTATTGATGGCCTGTATTTTTCATTTTGCACATCAATCAGGTTATGGGCAAAGTTAAGCGGTAATAAAACTTCCTTATCGGTTGATATGCCCAGCATATCCTTACCTTGTTTTGAAAAAACACCAACTACAGTAACATAACGGCCCATTACTTTAATCTGCTTACCAATGGCATCACCACCCGGAAACAGGTTTTCTGCAATATCATAACCTATATTAGTTACAGGCGCTCCTGTTTTTGATTCCATTTCGGTAAAGTATCTGCCGCTTGCAAAATCAAAGTTCCAGGTTTTATCATGATCTTTTGATGATGCATCTATCTGTGCCCCATCAACCGTGTTGCTTTTATATTTAATAGTGCGGTTATCAATTGATATTTCGTACGAAAGCGCTTCGGCCGTTTGGCTGCGGCGCGTAAGCTCATTAAAGTCCCTCAGCTTTGATACCGGCCTTTGCAGGTATTTCCACCACGGAAAATCGTTACTACCCACCCAGGGCCATTTTTCAATATATACGCTGTTATTTCCCAGTTTATTTACGCTGTTCTGTAAGTTGTTTCGGAGTGTATCAACAGCCGAAAAAACAGCTATGATAGTGAATATGCCAATAGTTACCCCAAGCAATGAAAGCATGGTTCGCAATTTGTTTTGCCTTAATGCATCATAAGCAAACAGAAAGCTTTCTCTGAAAAGTTTTAAAAATAGCATACAACTTATTTTGATCTCAGTGGTTAATCATTCTATTGCGCAGATTTACAGTCTATAGCAACAATGATTATTTATTAAATTGAACCGGTATTGAATATTATATTTTTTAGACGATATTACAGGTGTTAAGTTACATTATTTTTTGATTTAACTTAACAATACCATAAATGAATCATTGCATAAAAAAATCGGTGAAAATAACAAAAAAAATCAATACATTTGCGCCCTGAAAATTCATATATACAAGCATGAAATTATCTCAATTCAAATTCAATTTACCCGAGTCATTAGTAGCACACAATCCATCAGCAAGCCGCGACGAAGCACGCTTAATGGTTTTACATAAGGATTCAGGCAAAATTGAGCATAAAATATTTAAAGATGTGCTGGATTATTTTGACGATCAGGATGTTATGATCCTGAACAATACCAAAGTATTCCCGGCGCGTTTATATGGAAATAAAGAAAAAACAGGCGCCACCATCGAGGTATTTTTATTGCGCGAGTTAAATAAAGAACTTCGTTTATGGGATGTACTGGTTGATCCGGCCCGTAAAATACGTGTAGGTAACAAATTATACTTTGGCGATGACGACCTTTTAATTGCTGAAGTAGTTGATAACACTACTTCGCGCGGCCGCACCATACGTTTTTTATTTGATGGTACCGAAGAAGAGTTCCGCAGAAATGTGGAGATCCTGGGCGAAACACCACTGCCTAAATACATTAAACGCAAGGCTACCGCCGAGGATAAAGAACGTTACCAAACTATTTTTGCCAAGCACGAAGGTGCGGTTGCCGCACCTACTGCCGGCTTACACTTTAGCCGCGAACTAATGAAACGCCTTGAACTTAAGGGTGTTGAGTTTGCCGAAGTTACACTGCACGTTGGTTTAGGAACTTTCCGCCCGGTTGAGGTTGAAGACCTGACCAAGCATAAAATGGATTCTGAGCAATTTATTATTGAGCAAAAACAAGCTGATATTGTAAACAGGGGCATTGAACGTAAAAAACGTATTTGTGCTGTTGGTACCACCTCTATGCGTGCCATTGAATCGGCTGTATCAGCAGGTAAAACGCTTAAATCAGCTAACGACTGGACCAGCAAATTCATTTTCCCTCCGTATGATTTTAGCATTGCTAACACCATGATCACCAATTTCCACACACCAGAATCAACGCTGTTAATGATGGTATGCGCCTTTGGCGGTTACGAAAATGTAATGAATGCTTACGAAGTTGCAGTAAAAGAAAAATACCGTTTTTACAGTTATGGCGATGCCATGCTGATCATATAATTTGGATATGAGATATTAGATTTGAGATATGAGACTTTTCTTGTATCTCATTTTTTTTGCTTTAGATTTGGTATTTGAATAAAATATTTGTCATCCTGAACTTGGTTCAGGATCTCTCAGGACGATTAACCAGTTTATATAGAACCTTGTCCGTGGGATGCCGAAACAAGTTCGGCATGACCTGTTAAATCGAATCAAACTATGACTCATCACTCAAAACCCAAAACTTATAACTCGTGAAATACTACGCCATTATAGTAGCGGGCGGCTCAGGCACCAGGATGCAGACAACTGTTCCCAAACAATTTTTGCTGCTTAATGGCTTGCCGGTTTTAATGCATACCATCCGGGCTTTTGAGCAATCATGTGTAACGCCCGATATTATATTGGTATTGCCAACCGGCTATCATGCTTACTGGCAGCAGCTTTGCAATGTGCATCAATTTACCACCCCTCACCTTTTGGTAGCTGGCGGCGAAACACGCTTTCACTCGGTAAAAAACGGGCTTGATCAAATAATTAATGATGATGTCCTGATCGCTGTTCATGATGCGGTGCGTCCGCTCACCAGCAGGCACATCATCGAAACTTCGTACCAACATGCCGAAAAATATGGAAATGCCGTTACAGCCGTTAAAAGCCGCGACTCGATAAGGCAGCTGACGAACGGCAGATCAGTAAGTTTATTAAGGGATGAGATCTACCTGATACAAACACCGCAAACTTTCAGAGCCGATATACTCAGGAAAGCCTATGAGCAGCCATACAGCGAAAAGTTTACGGATGATGCCAGTGTGGTTGAACAATACGGTGTTGAAATACAGATTACCGAGGGCGACCATCAAAATATCAAGATAACTTTTCCCGAAGATATTGCCATTGCCGAACTGCTTTTAAGCAAAAAGCCATCGGTCTAAGACCAATGGCTTTAAATTTCCAATTCCTGGATCAGGGGTGTTATGCCCTTCGGATAACCCCTAAAAGTATAGCTATAATAGCTATGACTAATAAAACGTGAATAAGACTTCCGGCATGATTAAAGAAAAAGCCAAAGATCCATCCTATTACCAGGATAACCGCGATAATGTACAATAAACCTCTCATAATTTAGTGTGTTTAAGTTTAAAATAGTCAAGATCAGTTAGGCTCTTCGGATTACTCCTAAAAGTACAGCTATAATAGCTATAACTAATAGTATGTGAATTAAGCCGCCACCAAAAGGGTGAATAAACGCTCCAAATAACCATCCTATAACCAGGATCACCGCGATAATGTACAATAAGCCTCTCATTTTGATATAATTTAAGTGATAAATGTTTTAAGCTTAATACTAAAATCATTCCAAAATGCAATGCCAAAAAAAAACCCTTCGTAAAAAGGGTTTTTAAATGTTGCTAATATTCGTCTTCGTTGAAAAAGAAATCRTCTTTAGTCGGGTAATCCGGCCATATTTCCTCAATATTTTCATAAGGTTCACCATCGTCTTCCAGTGCCTGCAGGTTTTCTATAACCTCAACAGGGGCTCCTGAACGAATAGCATAGTCAATTAATTCATCTTTTGTTGCGGGCCAGGGCGCATCTTCAAGGTGAGATGCCAGTTCAAGTGTCCAATACATGTTTCTCTATTTATATTATTTTCAGTAAATTAACTTTTTCGCAAAAGTATAATATTTTCAATTGGAATATCAATATTTTTTTTCACATTTTCAAATACGTGGTATCCATTGATTTTCAGGTATTTTATGCTCGTTTCCAATTTTACGTGCTAAAGTGAACAGGTAATCGCTCAACCTGTTCAGATAAATATTCACTTTTTCGTCAACCGTGCTTTCTTCTGCAAGGTGAACGGTTATTCTTTCGGCTCTGCGGCAAATACATCTTGCAATATGGCAAAACGAAATGGTATTATTTCCGCCCGGCAAAATAAAATGACGTAATTCAGGCAATTTTTCATTCATCGCATCCATTTCCTGCTCCAGCAGTTCCACATCGGCCATATGCAGGTCGGGTATTACCATTTTTGATCTTTCCGGATCAGATGCCAATGAGGAGCCAATAGTAAACAACCTGTCCTGTATCTGCTTCAATATTTCCTTATCGTGCCCGGCAATGTCCTGATCACGGATCAGGCCAATATAGGAATTAAGCTCATCAACAGTACCATAGCTTTCAATGCGTAAATGATGTTTGGCAACACGGGTACCTCCTATTAATGATGTAAACCCCTTATCTCCTGTTTTAGTATATATTTTCATGCTTAATTTAATAATAAACCCGAACAATTTGGTGACTTAAACATAGCATCATTGATTATCAGTCAATTAAAATCACATTTCAACGTTTCATTTGTTCCAATGTTCGGTATGTTCCAAATCTATCAGGTTAAATTTTGATTTACGGCCTCTTTTAGTATAATTTTTGCTAATGAAGTGTAATTTTAAAATGTTAGCTTAAACTTGCATTTATAATATTGTGAAACTTGTTATTAATAAAATCATGAAATCCATCATATTATCATCTAAGTTAATCATTGTACTTTTTTCGGCGCTTGCAATTTCGGCCATTAGCTGCGGCAACAGCAACAGTTCAAAACAAGCGGCTAAAGAAGTAGCTGCACCACCAAAGGTCGTTTCTATATCAAGCCTGTTAAGCGAGCAACAATTTAATGATCTTTTTCCGCAACGCGATAAATTTTATACTTATGCCGCTTTTATAAAAGCAGCTGATGAATTGGGCCAGGTAAAAATTAAGGTAACCAGGCGCGGCCTGTCGGTTTACCAGTATATCCGCACTGATAAAAAAACGGGCAAATCGGCAACGGTACGTCAGGACGTTGACTGGAACGAAGAATGGGCCAAAAAGAAACCAGATAGTACTTTTACGGTTGATTATGGCAACTTTTGCACCCAGTTTGATCCTACCCTTAATAAAAAGGAATTAGCCGCTTTTTTTGCGCATATAGCCCACGAAACTCGTCATGGCGTAAATGCTACGTATACCGATGGCCTGATGCTCATACATGAAAGCAATACTTCCCTGAGCTATATTGCCGAAAGCGACGAGTACCCTCCCGTTGCCGGTAAAAAATATTACGGCCGCGGCCCTATGCAGTTAAGCTATAACGGGAACTATGGCCTGGCCTCCAACTGTATCTTCGGCGATCCTAAAATACTCCTGAATAACCCCGACCTGGTTGAAACCGACCCAGTTGTAGCCTTTAAAGCTGCCATATATTTTTGGATGACCCCCGAAACGCACAAACCATCGGCACATGATGTAATGACCGGTAAATGGCAACCCAACACTGTTGATAACACCAAAGGCCGCACACCAGGCTTCGGCATGACCATAAATATTATAAACGGCGAGGTGGAATGTAATAAAGGCGATAACATGTACAGCATGAATGACCGTATTGGCTTTTACCAGTTCTTTTTAAAGAAATTGGGTATTACCGATGCCAACTGCGCCTGCTCATGCGGTAAAATGGAACCTTATAAGTATTAAGCGTATATTTATACATGCGCTATTTTCTTTTAATAACCCTCTTGTTAGGTTTTAGCCTTACCTCGTGGGCATACTATGCGCCCGATACTGTAAAAAAAGACAAGCGTATCCCCAGTCGACCGGCTTCAATAGGTATTATTGGCGATACGGCCAATGTGAATACCCCGGTTAAGGCCGGCATCGCGCTGGTAGGTGGCGGCAGGGATGTTGATACAGCCTTTAGATGGCTGATAGATCGAAGCGGCGGCGGCGATGTGGTGATCATCCGTGCATCGGGCAAAGATGGTTACAATGCCTATATTAACCAGTTGGGCAAGGTAAACTCCGTAGAAACGCTCAAAATTGATTCGAGGGAACTGGCTGATAACGATACGGTAGCCTACATTATCCGTAATGCCGAATTGCTTTTTATTGCCGGCGGCGACCAATCAAACTACATGAAATTTTGGCGGGGCACCAAAACTATGGACGCTATTAACTACCTCCTTAACGTTAAACATGCCCCGATTGGCGGCACAAGCGCCGGTTGCGCCATTATGAGCGGCTTTTATTACAGCGGCGAAGATGCCAGTGTTACCAGCGAACAAGCCCTGACCAATCCTTACAACAGTTTGGTTAAGGTTTATAATAATGATTTTTTACATGCCCCTTTCCTTAAACACGTTATTACCGACCAGCATTATATAACCCGCGACAGGCAGGGCCGCCATGTAGCATTTTTAAGCCGTATTATTAAAGACTGGAACATATTTGCCCGTGGCATTGCGGCCGATGAGCATACCGCCGTTTGTGTTGACGAAACAGGCCATGCCACAGTTATGGGCAACAGCAGAGCCTACTTTTTAATAACCGACAGCACAAAAAACCCTGAAGTATGCGAGCCCGGCAAACCATTAGTATGGGATAAAAACCACCAGGCTATTAAAGTTTATGAAATACATGGATCTGCCACCGGAAACGGCAGTTTTGATGTAGCCGGCTTTAACCAAAGCCAGGCATCGGGTGGTAAATGGTTTTGGTGGTGGGTTGACGCGGGTAAGTTGAAGCGGCAGGAGATAAAGTAAAAGTTCGCCTTGTCATTGCCACGCTGCGCTCGCGATGACATATTTTTTAATTACTACTTTAACACAGCCGGTAAAATATACTGCTCCATCATTTTATCAACCTGCGGATGTGCGTATGGGGTGTTGTAAGCGGTAGCTGTAACAATGATCACCAATGGCTGATCTGTAAAAACAAAGATCTTGTTACCGCCATTGCCAGAGCAATAATAGGTTTCGCAGGGTTTATTATTTACCGTGTAGGTTTTATTCCAGAACAGGTAGCCGTAAAAGCCCTCGCCTACAACATCCCTGGGCAATGTAAGGTGTTTGGTAAAAGATTGTTTAACCCAGCTTTCGGGGATAAGTTGCTTACCGTTCCATGAGCCGCCGTTTTTGTATAATTGGCCAAAGCGGGCATAATCCAATGATCGCATTTGCAATCCACCTGCAGTGTTTGCAACATGCTGTGGCGTATATTGCCATTGATATTTAGTGATCCCCAACGGTTTAAACAGCTTTGCATCAGCATATTTTTCCAATCCATTAGGCACCGATTTATGGAGTATATCACCCAAAAGCATGGCACCGGCTGTAAAATAGTTCCACTGCTTACCTGCAGTTTTAGTGCTGTCGACCCGAAGATCAAGCGCAAACTTTACCCAATTATCAGTAGGGTACATATTTTCTTCGTTACCCGGCGAACTGCTGTCATTATCATCACCATCAAATATGGAGCTCATGGTGAGCAGGCTTTTCAACGTGACAGCCTCTTTTTTGGGCGAGTAATTATTGAACTTTTTAAGATCATAAAAGTCCTTTAAAGTTTGGTTCTCGTTTTTAATATATCCATCATGAATGGCAATACCCATCATGGCCGATGCAAAGGTTTTCCCTACCGAACGCGGGTTATGCAGCGAATCGCGCCCGCTGCCGTTAAAGTATTCTTCAATGAGCAGTTTGCCGTTCTTGATCACTATAACACTGGTAATATTCTTTAACCTGTTCTGGGCTATTAACCCGTTCATCTCCATGATCTTCTTTTTGTCGAATGGATCGCCGGAAACCGGCCAGCCGCTGTTAGGTTTTATGGCCTGCAATGCAACCGCTTTGGCATCAACCGGGGGGATAATAAATTTAAGTTCGCCCTGCGCTATCAGGTCACCAACCTTTAAAGCAGGGATATCTACATAAGGCCGCGCTTCAATTTTTAACAAATGCGCACCTGTTGTTAATGCATTCTCTCCACCCCTGCCCATAAATCGGTTCCAAAGTGATCGCCCCCAGGAATCTTCACCCCGGTTACTGATTAGGGGGACGCTAATGGTAGTTTTAATATTCTTGGTGGCAGGCAAATTAGCTCCCTTATTCAAATTCTCCTGGTAAACCTGCTTCCCATCCACATAAAAAGTAAACTGAAAGTTCCCTTTATTTAAGTCTTCAATGCTTAATGCAGGGTTTAATGGGTGCTGGTAATTGGTTAAGGAGTTCCCCATCAATATCCTCATGTAAAAGTTATTTTTGGGGTTGGCTTCAAAGCTGCTTAAAAAGTCGGTTTCTTTAAGCTGGTTTATAGAAATAGTATCGGCTAAAAAAACAACCTTGCCGATGTTTGTTTTATGAACAGGCGAATTAATAGGTTCCGGTTCGGTAATGTTAGTAGTTTGGCCAAACAGAGTACCGGATGCAATAAAGGTTAGGATAAAAAGGATACAGCGTTTCATTTTTCCAGGTATCAGGTTTAATAAGTTTTATCCTTAAAAGTTTCCTGTTTGTAAATGTTTCACGGAGTTAGTTTTTATCTTGATTCCTGAATCTCACGCCTATTCAAGCGTCCACGCTTGAATAATGTTTTGATGTGAGCGTCCACGCTTACTTTTTTAATACCATTTGGTAAGCGTGGACGCTTACCGCTGTATAAGTTCAAGCGAAGGACGTTTGAACCGGCGGTGTTGATTTATTTTTTCTTGATTCCTGACTCTAATAGTCTTGAATTTCCTTACACCTCCTCAACGCGTCTGCTTACAACTTGAACTTCGGTATTAAGGTAATCATTTTCAATCAGGCCATCGCGCATACGTACTATGCGGTGGGCGTGTTTGGCTATATCTTCTTCGTGGGTTACTAAAATAATGGTATTGCCTTTGGCGTGAATATCCTCAATCAACCCCATTATTTCAATGGATGTTTTGGTATCCAGGTTACCGGTAGGCTCATCGGCCAAAATAATTGATGGATCATTGATGAGTGCGCGGGCTACGGCTACACGCTGTCTTTGTCCGCCTGATAGTTCATTAGGTTTATGATCAATACGGTTACCAAGACCTACGTTTTTAAGGGCGTTGGTAGCCCGTTCCATACGTTTTTCTTTATTGATACCCGCATAAATTAAGGGCAGGGCAACATTATCAAGCGCGGTATTACGAGRCAGCAGGTTAAATGTTTGAAACACGAAACCGATCTCGGAGTTACGCACTTCGGCCAGTTCATTATCGCTCATGTGGCTTACGTTGATGCCGTTCAATATATATTCGCCTTTGGTTGGCGTATCCAGACAACCCAAAATATTCATAAGGGTTGATTTACCCGAGCCCGATGGACCCATTAATGCTACAAACTCGCCCTTATTGATGGTTAGCGAAACCGATTTAAGTGCATGAATTACTTCAGAACCTATCACGTACTTACGCCCGATATCTTTAATAGTTATTAATGGTTTAGCTGTATTTAATGGCTCCATATATATTTTTCGTTTGGACTAAGGTAAGTATCTAATTGTTACAGGACTTAAAGTTTTTAGTGTTGAGTAGTGAGTTCTGAGTCAGAAAAATTCTTTAATTCATTATTAAGAGTCAAACTCAACACTCATAACTCATTACTCTCCCAACTTACTTCTCGATCACTTTAGCAACAAGGAAATAGTCTTCATCGTGCTTAGGGGCATTTTGCAATGCTTCTTCGTGCGTTATTTGCTGTTTAATCACATCTTCACGTAAAACATTTACGTCGTCGGTCATGTAAACTAACGGTTCAATGCCTGATGTATCTAATTCATTTAGCTTGGCCATAAAATCAAGTATTTTGCTCATATCCTTGATCATTTCCTCTTTTTCCGTTTCGTTAAGCTCCAAACGGGCCAAATGGGCAACTTTTTCAACTGTATCTTTATCTATGGTCATGCCTGTTGCAGTTYTTGTTTAATAATAGCGTGCACCTCATCGCGCAATGTATCGGCATCGTTTAAAGTTAAATGAGCCGTTTCAATGGGTTTATGTACAAATATAT
>NZ_JBFUJG010000042.1:0-41695 GCF_056401495.1 Mucilaginibacter sp. P4_E8 | reverse complement strand
TTTTTAGTATGCTTCACGAAAAGAAAATGTTATTATAAATAATGCAGCAAAATGCTGTAAAAAGCACTTAAATGTCATTTTATTTATGATTTATTCCATTTATTTAAATCTGAAAATAAAAAGCCGGATATCAAAAATCATCTGATGATCATGATATCCGGCTTTTAAACCTGCGTATTTTAAGCTATAAAAAGCGCGGTAATTTAATAAGCTCCTTTTTGTTTCAAAGCATCAGTATCATGCCCATCAATATCAACAATGGCATAGGTTTGCATGTTGGTTATGTTAAGCTCATCTAAAACATTAACCAGATCCTTATACACAGCATGAGCAGATGGTTTTACCACCACTATCATACTTTTACCGGTTTTATCATGCACCATTTTACTGGTTTCGAACAATGCCTTCCTGATCCCATCTTTATTAAGCCCTGTGATGGTGGGTGCAATAATTGGATTTTTCAGCTCGCCCAGGTACCACATTACCTGGCTGTTTTTACCCAGGCATATTGTAAAGCTACGGCTTGCAGGTACCGGGCCACCTTCGGGGCCAACCGGCATGGCCACATCCATAGCCTTTGATTTTGATAATGTGGTGGTGAGCATAAAAAAGGTGATCAGCAGGAAAGCCAGATCAACCATTGCGGTAAGGTCAACACGCACGTTCATTTTTTTTCGTCCGCGAGTACCGCCTGCCTTYTGGGGAGAAGAATTTAATTCGGCCATGATCTTAAAGTTTAAGGTTAAAAAACACTAACAATATTAAATACTGTTAAATATGAATTAAACGAAAATTTAATTTCATTATTATCAATAAAACAAAATATAATTTTGTTTTATTGATGGACACTAATAATAACAGCTCTGTGTAACAAACGTATAAGAAAGTGTAAATCCTATAAAAAAATAGGTATCGCGTGGTTTAAAATCCCCGCGTTGTGAACCTGGTTGGCCAATATATGTGCCGGTTACTTCGCCCGAACGATCTGCGAGGGCTCTGGAAAGATTGTTTGGAAGGTTGTTTGGATTAGCATATACACCACTTACGTCATCAAGATAATCTGTAAAAGTGTATCTGTAGCCAATATCGGCTGCAGCCGTCCACTTACTATTAAAATTATACTTTATGCCCACACCATAAGGAATCACCACTGTACTTTTGCCGTATGCCTTTTGCTGCCCCTCGGTTCCTAAGGCTCTTAAGCTATATGATTGTCCCTGGTAATTGGTGCGCGGCGTATAGGCCGTTAAACCAACACCGGTATATATGTAAGGTGTATATTTGTTAGGACCTGCATCAGGTATATATTTCATAAAATTGAACTCGCCAATAAGGCTCACTTCTTTCAGGGGATCATTAAAGCTTAAATTGCGATCACGAAATTGCTGACTGCTTGACTTACTATCATCGGCACTGATCTTGCCATAAGTAAAATTTAATTTTGCTGATAAATAGCCGTCGAAATTACGCTTCACAAATAAGCCGCCCGATACACCGCTTATCTTAACCGGATTGTTAGGGTTAAGGTCGCCTATATAACCCGCACCACCTACAGCACCGCCAACCTCCCAGGTTTGGGCCTGCAAATGATAGGAAACAAATAATAAAAGTATTAGTGCTGTAAATTTGGGCATTAAGCAAAATTAGTAATTACGGGCATCCAAGCCCCATAATAATTTGTTTCTCAACGTGGTTAAATAACTTTCATTATTTAAACGTATCAAATTGAGCTGAAAATCGGCTTTTTGAACGTGAAATTTCACGGTCTCGTCCAAAACGGCTACCCTCGAATCGCATGATACCAGGTAGTTTGCACTGCGGCTCTCCACCTCAAAACAAAGTTTGCTGCTATCGGGCAATATTATTGGCCGTACATTTAAGTTATGCGGCGACACTGGTGTAACTACTATGCTGTTTGACTGTGGGAAAATAATAGGTCCGCCGCAACTTAAGGAATAAGCTGTTGACCCGGTTGACGTAGATATAATGATACCATCGCCCCAGTAAGAGTTTAAAAATTCATCATTTAAAAACACGTGGGTTATGATCATGGCGGCATCATCGCGCTTATGGATAGTTACATCATTAAGGGCAAAGTTATCATCGCCAAAAATTTTCATTGATGAATCAATAGTAAGCAACTCACGGCAATCAAGGGTAAACTCCTTGTTAACTACTGCATGTATGGCAGCAGTAATATCGCTCTTATTTATGCTGGCTAAAAAACCAAGACGGCCAAAATTAATACCAATTACAGGTATACCCGAGTCGCGAATAACGGTTACCATATCAAGCAGCGTACCATCGCCACCCAGTGTTAAAAAAAGATCAATAAAACCCTTTAATGAATCGGTGCTTTGAAGTACGCTATATTTTATGGTGCTTATTTTATCCTGCAGATATTCATTGAGTTGATGATGAACATATATTTCGGCACCATGATGCGCCAGATTATCAAATACCTGCTGGATGTATGGAATTACAGATGGATCATTAAACGGCCTGCCGTAAACTGCTATCTTCATGGGTTAGTTCGTTGGTTCACTTGTTCATCAGTTCATTGGGCCATTATCATAATAAGTCCTGTAATATATTATAACATTACCAATGAACTAATGAGCCACTGAACTCATGAACCATTTATAAATTAAGATAGTTCATGAGCGAATCGTAACGATCTTTTGCATTATCATTATGATCTGTATTATTAAAAGTAGCTTTTATATCGTATTCGTAACGCAAAAAAGTAGCAATTATAGCCGAAATATCCTGCTTGTTTACTTTAAGGGTTACTTCCATCCTGGTAGAATCAGGAAAAGTTTGAACATATGAACTAAGGATCTGGGCATTATCTGACTCAACAATTTGTGCCATATGCGCCAGCGAATTATTTTTATTATTGATCTCCAGTACAATGATACCGCCGGGTTGTGCCACTGAGGTGATCTTTGCAAAATATTCAGTTATGGCATTAATGGAGATGATGCCAAGATAATTCTTTTTTACATTGAGCACCGGAACTATGGTAAGCTGGCGCTCATAAAACATACGTATAACATCATATATATGCTGATCTTCGAGCACATAAGGGTTTACCAATGACAAGGCCAGGGCTCCAACAGCTGTCTGGTAATCACTTTCACCAATCAGGTCGTCTTCGGCCACCAAACCTAAAAACTGCTCCTCATTTACGATAGGCAAATGCCTGAGGCGAAACTCAATCATGCGGTCTAACACCTTCTGTATAGTATCAGAAGTATGTACCGGCGGAATTGCATCAGCTATCAGTTCAATCGCAACCATAATGTTAAACTCCTATTTTATTTCCTATTTTTTCCAAAAATTCTGTTAACAGCTTGTTAAACTCTACGGGGCGTTCCATCATTGGCGCATGCCCGCATTGATCTATCCAGTGCAATTCAGAATCGGGCAAAAGTTCATTAAACTCCAAAGCCACTTCGGGCGGTGTTATTTTATCATTCCGGCCCCATATTAAAGATACAGGAATCTGTATTTTATGCAGATCCTTTTTCATATTATGCCGTATAGCCGATTTTGCCATAGCCAATAACCTGATTACACTGTGCCTGTCATTTATTAACTTATATACGTCATTAACCAGCTCATCGGTTGCCACTACGGGATCATAAAAAGTATATTGTACCTTTTCCCTTACAAAATCAATGCTTTCGCGCCTCGGGAACGATCCCCCGAACGCATTTTCATATAAACCAGAGCTACCGGTTAATACCATGGCCCTAATATTTTCGGGATGCGCCAAAACATAAATCAATGCCACATGCCCACCCAGTGAGTTACCCAGTACTGTTATATTGCTTAGCTGTTTAAACTTTATAAATTTATGTACAAATTTTGAAAGACTCTTTACTCCCGTAGTTAAAAGAGGCATATCATAAATTGGCAGTATAGGTATTATTACACGATACTTTGATTTAAACTCGTCAACAACAGCATCCCAATTGCTTAATGAGCCCATTAAACCATGTAACAGTAACAGCACCTCACCTTCGCCCTCATCGATGTAACTAAAACCGTTTTCCTCTTTAAGCACGAAATCCATATAAAATCTTAATATTAATTTTTCAACTTTGTTATACCGAAATTAAATTCAGTATAAATTCTACTATTCCGCCATAAAATTAGTTTATTACGGACGAGTTACAACAATTATAGCAATAAATTTAACAATGTTTTATTTAAATACAGAGTATATATTATTAACGATCACGGTTTCATAAGTTTGTTTTTTATAAAACCAGAAAGCTGTTATCCAATTATTTAATAAACCACCTGGTTAAATTAAGCTTAGCCCAATAATTGCCTTACAACTTCTGATATAGTTCTTCCGTCGGCCTTACCTGCAAGCTCTTTATTGGCTGTACCCATTACTTTCCCCATGTCCTGCACAGAAGTAGCCCCCACCCTGCTAATGAGTTCCTGAAGGTACCCTTCAATTTCAAAGCGGGTCATTTGCTGCGGTAAATAAGGTTCGATCACCTGCATTTCTTCCATCTCAATTTCGTAAAGATCTTCGCGGTTTTGTGTTCTGTAGATATCTGCCGATTCTTTACGTTGTTTAATCAGTTTTTGAAGCACTTTAGTTTCGGCCTCAACAGTAAGCTCATCTGCAGCTCCTTTTTCGGTTTTAGCTAAAAGCAAGGCCGATTTTATAGCGCGAAGCCCTCTTAATCTGTCGGCTTGCTTGGCCAGCATAGCCAGTTTTATATCCTGGTCTATTTGAGTGATTAGTGACATTTATTTAATTTGTGAATTAGTGAGTTATTGAATTAGTGAATTTTTAAATATGCAAATTTCAGACGTGCAAATGTGCGGATTATAATTATTGAATTACTGATTTAGTAATTGAAGCCCATTTTCAAATCCTCAAATTATCAAACCTCTGCACATTATTTTCTGAATATCGTACCTGCATTGGCCTGTGCGGTTGGCATTATCACCAGGTCGTTAATATTTACATGGGCCGGCCGCGATGCAACAAACCATATTGTTTCGGCAATATCAAGAGCAGCAAGAGGTTCAAAACCTTCATACACTTTCTTAGCTCTTTCTTTATCCCCCTTAAAACGCACTTCCGAAAACTCTGTTTCAACTGCACCGGGATGCACAGCGGTAACCTTTATGCCATGCGGTAGCAAATCAATACGCATACCTTTATTTAATGCATCAACCGCGTGCTTGGTTGCGCAGTACACATTACCATTGGCATAAACTTCCTTACCGGCTATTGAGCCCAGGTTTACAATATGCCCATGACCATTATCTATCATCCAGTTTGATACTACCCGGCTTACATAAAGTAACCCTTTAACATTGGTATCAATCATGGTGTCCCAATCATCATAACTACCTTTTTGTATGGGGTCAAGTCCCTGGCTTAAACCGGCATTGTTAATCAGCACATTTACCTTTTTCCATTTGGCAGGCAAACCTTCCAGGTTTTCCATTACCTGCTCGCCGTTGCGCACATCAAATGATGATACCGCTACCTCAACATTATATTTATCATTTAAGTGAGCAGCCAGTTTTTCCAAACGGTCCAGCCTGCGGCCGGTTAATATTAAATTATATCCTTCACGGGCAAATACATTGGCGCAAGCCTCGCCGATGCCGGCTGTTGCACCTGTAATTAAAGCAATTTTAGTCATGGTATGTAGATAACTATTGCAGCGAAATTATGTTTTTTAGTTTAAATTAATGTCGTTTAACGGTAATGATACCTTTGGGAGGTAGATAGTGTTCTATAAATTTGTCATGCTGAACGTAGTGAAGCATCTATTCGCCAACATGCAAAGCCGGGACCAGATCCTTCGTTCCTCAGGATGACAAAATGAATAAAAAGATACTACTACTCAAAAAACAAACTAAACATAATAGTATGCAACGAAAGCTTGCTGATAGGGGCCGAGAAGGGATGGTTTTCAGGAACCAGCACATTACCAAATGAGTTGGATATTTTAATCTCGGGCGAAAGTTTAAAAAACTCAAAATAAATATCACAACCCAGGCCGGCTTCGTAAGAACCATATCCGCTTACATTTTTAACCAATTTATCCAGCATATCCGAATTGAGGTCATTTTTCTTTGAGCCAATAACATGCGAATATTTAACCCCTCCTAAAATATAGGCCCTGAAATCGCCTATCCTGTCTGACTTTATTTTAAGGGATAAAGGCACATCAACCGTTGTTGTTTGCACCTGTTTTGTTACGTTTGGATCCTGATCAGGGTTTACGTAGGTGTAAGTTAAGTTACGATCTGCAAAAACAAGTGAGGGGGTAAAACGCGCCTCCAGGTGTTCTGTTAAGCGATAACGGGTTATAAAACCAACAGAAAAACCAGGCGAGCCTTTTGAGCTGATGCTGTTTAGCTGACCGGTAAGCGGTAAACCGGTTTGTGGATCGGAAAATGGGGTACGCCAGTCGGGCTTTTTTACAATTTTAAAATCATTGCTTACATAACCAAAGCTAAACCCAAAGCTCAAGTCTTGCAGATCAGCACCACCGCCCCATGCCGGTACCCGTTGAGCAAACAATAAATTGCTGCAAAACATCGGTATAAATACTATAAGGTACCGTTTTAAACTCATTTATTTAATGCCTGTATATATAGAACAAATGCCAAACGCCAATGGCCGGTGCTTGGTATTTTTAAAGCCTACCTTATCCATCAGGGCCACAAAGCTTTCCCCATCAGGAAAAGCAGCTACCGACTCAGGCAGATAGGTATATGCCCTTGCATCTTTACTGAACAGCTTACCTATGCCTGGTGTTATGTAATTGAAATAAAAATTATATAACTGCTTAATCGGGAATACCCGCGGCTTAGAAAACTCCAGTATCACCGCTTTGCCACCAGGCTTTAATACTCTCTGTATATCGGCCAGGCCCGTTTCCAGGTGTTCAAAATTACGCACGCCATAAGCAACGGTAACAGCATCAAATTCATCAGCTTCAAAGGGTAATTTTTCTGAATCACCTAATTTTACCTCAAATTTATCGCTAAGGTTACGTTTTTGGATCTTCTGCTCGGCAATGTCCAGCATCCCGCGTGAAATATCTACGCCTATTATTTTTTCGGGCTTAAGTGCTTTTAAAGCTTCAAACGCAAAATCGCCGGTACCGGTAGCCACATCAAGTATCAGTTTGGGCTTATCCTTTTTTAATTCGTTGATAGCTTTTTTACGCCAGATGATATCGATCCCCAATGATAAAAAGTGGTTCAGGAAATCATAGGTTTTTGATATATTGTTGAACATATCGGCCACCTGCTCTTTTTTGGTAGCCTGCTGATCGTGGTAGGGAGTTATTGTTTTGCTCATTTTTATAGTGATGGCAAAGATAGTGATTGTATGTTGATTGAGTTTATTTGCTTGTATTAAGTTGCAGGGGTTGTGTAAATGTTAAGTCAATTCACTAATTTTAAAAACCAATTAGTTTAAAAACCAGTGCAGCGGGCTCATCCCAAAAGATGACCGGGGTTATCAGTTCTCTTTATTATTAATTATTGTTACCAAATTCATTATCTCAATCTATGAAAGAAAAAGAAGAGTCGTCACGCCGCAGTTTTATCAAAAAATTAGCCACTACCACCGCGGCGGTAGCCGCAGGCAGCAGTTTATTAGCAGCCGAAAACCATGTTAAACCATTTTCTATACTAAAAAGGCCGCCAGGCTACGGTTTAAACGACCAGATCAACATTGCCCTTATTGGCGCTGGAGGCATGGGTAATAATGATACTGATGTTGCCCTCAAAATTCCAGGAGTAAAACTGGTTGCAGTGTGTGATCTGTACGATGGCAGGTTGAAAGATGCTAAAACCAAATTTGGCGCCGATATTTTTACCACCCGTGTTTATAAAGAGATCCTGAACCGCAAAGATATTGACGCCGTTATTATTGGCACACCCGATCACTGGCACCAGCAAATTTCTGTTGACGCCATGCATGCGGGCAAGCACGTGTATTGCGAAAAACCAATGGTTCACGCTATAGGCGAGGGTCCTGCTGTAATAAAGGCACAAAAAGAAACAGGTAAAATTTTCCAGGTAGGCAGCCAGGGTGTATCATCATTGGGTAATGAGAAAGCACAGGAGTTATTAAAAAGCGGGGCTATTGGCGAACTTAATTATGCCGAAGGCTTTTGGGCCCGCCGCGAACCATTGGAAGTTTGGCAATACCCTATTCCCGAGGATGCATCACCACAAACAGTCGACTGGGAAACCTATATCAGCAATACCAAAAAACGCGATTTTGATGCAAAACGCTTTTTCCGCTGGCGCAACTATACCGATTATGGCACAGGCATGGCCGGCGACCTTTTTGTGCACCTGTTCTCGAGCCTGCACTTTATTACCGGCTCTATGGGGCCCAACAAAATTTACGCAGCAGGCGGCCTGCGTTTTTGGAACGATGGCCGAGAAGTGCCTGATGTACTGTTAGGTACTTTTGATTATGGTAAAACACAGGTTCACCCTGCCTTTAACCTATCATTAAGGTGCAATTTTGTTGATGGCACCAGCGGCACTACTTACCTGAAATTGGTGGGCAGCGAAGGATCAATGGACATTACATGGGACAAGGTGACGCTGAAAAGGAATAAAACCTTTGCGTCCGACGATCCTTTTTACCTGGATAAGCTAAAAAAAGCAGGCAGTGGTTATGCCGAACGTAAAAAAATGGTACCGCCTGAAGAGATTACCTATGATGCAGAAAAAGGTTACTTAGGCGGCCCTTATGACCACATGAATAACTTTTTTAACGCCATAAGGAATAATGGTAAGGTAACCGAGGATGCTATTTTCGGCTATCGGGCTGCCGCCCCTGCCCTGCTGTGTAATGACAGTTATTATAATAACAGCCCTATGTTTTGGGATCCTGAAAAAATGCAGGTAGCAAAAAATAAATTAAGCTCTAAATAAATACATCTGCTAAATAATATGAAACAACAACTAAAAAAGATCGGTTTGGTATTGGCTGCAGCTGGCCTGGTTTGTGTACAAACTTCGGGTATCCCGGCAAATGATCCTGTACCTGTAAAAAAAGCTGCTGCAAAAGGCAGTTGGGTAAGTTTGTTTGATGGTAAAAGCCTGAAAGGCTGGCATGGCTTCAACAAAAAAGGACCGGTAAAAAACTGGACCATTGTTAATGGCGCGCTGGTTTGCTTAGGTGCAGCCCAGGGCGATACCGGCGGTGATATTGTTACCGATAAATCATACGCCAACTTTGAGCTTACCTGGCAATGGAAAATTGATAAAGGCAGTAATAGCGGTGTGTTATATCATATAGTTGAAGACGCTAAATACCCTGCAACTTATGAAACAGGCCCCGAATATCAGATCATAGATGACAATGGCTGGCCCGAAAAATTGGAAGAATGGCAAAAAACCGGTTGTGATTATGCCATGTACCTGCCCAACAATAAAAAGAAAATAATGCCTGTGGGCCAATGGAATACCAGCAAAATTATTTTTAACAACGGGCATGTGGAGCACTGGTTAAACGGCGCTAAAATTGTTGAATTTACAGCCTGGAACGCGGATTGGAAAAAGAAAAAGGCCGAAGGCAAATGGAAAGACCACCCGGATTATGGCAACGCAAAAACAGGTCTGATAGCCTTGCAGGATCATGGTCATAAGGCCTATTTTAAGGATATCAAGATAAGGGAGCTATAGTTCTTGAGCATAATGATAAAGTCAAAAAACTTTTGGTTGGGTGTTATACTGCTTGCATGTATTCCTATCCTAATATTGGATATCAGCCTGCATTACATGTCATGGCAAAAAGAAGTCAGGGAGCAATTGATATACGCTGTTCAGAATGTTTATAATTTCAGCAAAGAACAGAAAGCTGAAATACTGGACAAAGCTTTTGAAAATAACAAAGTTTTAACATGGCTGATAGCCATAAAATCAGTGCTTTGCCTTGTTTTTTTATTTGTGGGTATTTACCTGTTAAGACTTTATGTTAAAAAGGAAAAGCCACCTGTTTTTAAACCAGTAATGACAGGTATAAGTCTTGGAATAGCTTTTTTGGCAATAAAATTTTTGTGGACCTTAGAAATGAACAATGCACCCGGTGCCAGATTTTTAACTATCAATGCTAATGAAACTTCATTTCAAAGCATTGTCAGTAATAATTTTAAAGGTAAGGTAGTGTATGCTGATTTTTGGGGAACAACCTGTGGGCCCTGTCTTGCTGAATTTGCCAATTTCACCCATCCCCTAAAAGCTAAGTATAAATCAAATAATAACATTGCTTATCTATACATATCGCGCGGGAACAGGTACATATGGAAACAGCAGATCGAAAAGTACCAGGTGGATGGTTATCATCTTTTCTTAGAAGATAAAGAATATGATAATCTGTATCATAACGCGCTGAATAATGATACTGCTACTGTGCTGATGCCCCATTATTTAATAGTTGATAAGGGCGGAAAGGTAGCCGTTAAAGACGCCAGAAGTCCATCGGATAAAGATTTACTGTTTGCTCAACTAAATAAATATTTGGATGAACGTTAAATAAATATTGTCGAAGCAAAATAAAAATAGGCGCAATAGCGCCTATTTTTATTTTGTTTTAGCTGAGTTTATAGAAGTAAACTTGGTTCAAACAATTAGTCCAGTAATCCTAACAACCCCTCAATATCCAACCGCCTTGTGTACATAGTCAGTTCGCCGGCTTCATCTTTTGGCCAAAGTTCTTTAGGCCTGTCCCAGTACAGTTCAACACCATTTTGGTCAGGGTCATTCAGATATATCGCTTCTGATACACCATGATCTGAGGCCCCCGTGATCTGGTATTTTGCATCTATCAACCGTTGCAGGGCTACTGCCAGGTCTTTGCGTTCTGGATATAAAATAGCGGTATGGAATAAACCGGGTGCATATTCAGGTGCGGGTGGCGCGCCTTTACTTTGCCAGGTATTTAATCCTATATGATGGTGATAACCACCCGCTGATATAAATGCAGCCTGATCGCCATACATCACCATTTTTTCAAAACCCAGTAAACCACAGTAAAAATCAAGCGAACGCTGCAGATCGCTCACCTTTAAATGTACGTGGCCTATACGCGTTTGGGCAGGTATTTTATATTCATTCATTATATTATATGTTTAAACATCAAATTTACTTATAATTGCATTTACAATTGTTTAAGCATTGTAAAACAAGTTCGCGTAAATATGTAACACAAACCTAATCAACTTTAACAGCCATAAACCCATAACTAAAAATATTACCTTTGCAGCATGATTGTTAAATCGGCCGAATTTATTTGCAGCAATACCCAGATCTCAAAACTACCGCCACCAATAAAAGCGGAGTATGCTTTTATTGGGCGTTCAAACGTGGGCAAATCATCTCTTATTAATATGCTTACGGCAAAAAAGGGATTGGCTAAAACATCGCAAACACCGGGTAAAACACAGCTTATTAATCATTTTTACATTAATGATAGCTGGTATATTGTTGATTTACCGGGTTATGGCTATGCAAGGGCATCAAAAACAAATAAAGCCAACTGGAGCAAATTTATCCACAGTTATCTGGATAAACGCGAAAGCCTGCAATGTGTAATGGTATTGATTGATAGCCGCCTTGAACCGCAAAAGATAGATCTGGAGTTTTGCAACTGGCTTGGAGAAAAAGGATTATCATTCGTGCTGATATTTACCAAGGCTGATAAGCAATCCTCAGTAAAAACCGATCAAAATATAGCTAAATTTAAGAAAGCCCTGCTGGCCACTTTTGAGGAAGCGCCACACTATTTTGTAACCTCATCAGAAACACAACTGGGCCGCGAAGAGATACTGGCTTTTATTGACAATATAAATAAGGATTTTGTAGTGCCCTTTTATCAACCAAGAGATTAATATCAATGAAAAAATATCTTTCATTAGTAACGTTTACCCATACCATCTTTGCCATGCCATTTGCCTTTATCGGCTTTTTTCTGGCAGTTACCACCACGCAGCACCGGTTCGACTGGCAAAAACTGGTTTTAATGATATTATGCATGGTATTTGCCCGTAACTCGGCCATGGCATTTAATCGCTATCTGGACAGGGATATTGACGCGCAAAACCCGCGCACCAAACAGCGCGACATCCCATCGGGCCGTATCAGCGCCCCGGCGGCTTTAACCTTTACATTAATTAACTGCGCGCTGTTTATTGTAGCTACCTGGTTCATAAATCCATTATGCTTTTATCTGTCGCCGGTTGCATTGTTTGTTGTGTTGGGCTACAGCGCGACCAAACGTTTTACGGCGCTTTGCCATTTGGTTTTGGGCCTGGGCCTGTCATTGGCTCCTATTGGTGCTTATTTGGTAGTAACCGGCGCTTTCGCCTTAACACCTTTATTTTTCTCGCTTTCGGTTTTATGCTGGGTAAGCGGCTTTGATATTATTTACGCCCTGCAGGATGAGGATTTTGACCGCGATAAAAACCTGCATTCCATTCCTGCTTATATGGGTAAAGTAAATGCTTTAAGATTATCTACCTTTTTACATGTGTTATCGGCACTATTCATCATGATGCCTGTGTTTTTTACGCATTCTCAATTCGGCATTTTATATTATGCGGGTATATTATTCTTCTGTGCCATGCTTATTTACCAGCACCTGCTGGTAAAGCCAAACGACCTGAGCCGGGTAAATTTTGCTTTTATGACCACCAACGGTATTGCCAGCGTGGTATTTGCCGTATTGTTTTTGTTGGACAGGGTATGGATACACTAACCGCACTCAATAAATTCAGAGAACACGCGGAATCATTTGTTCCGCTTAATGAAGCGGAATGGCAGGCTTTGGTACCCCTGCTGGAAATAAGTACCCTCAAAAAAAAGAAGAACTTTGCCGAGCCGGGTAAAGTATGTAATCATATAGCGCTTATTGTACAAGGATCTGTCAGGTTTTTTCATATAAAAGATGGTGAAGAAATTACAGGTTACTTCTGTTTCGAAAATGAATTTACAAGCTCGTATAAAAGTTTCTTAACCCGCCAGCCATCTATTAATTACATACAAGCCCTTGAAGATGCTCAATTTGTTAGCCTGAGCTATAACAGTATGCAAAAGGCTTATGCCGATAAACTAATAGGTTATAAAATGGAGCGTTTAGGCAGGCTGATAGCCGAACATTACCTGATCTGTTACGAAGACCGTGTAACCTCATTTGTAACCCAAACTCCCGAAGAACGTTACAATAAACTACTGGAAACCGGCGGCGAAATTTTACAGCGCATCCCGCAACATTACATTGCCAATTTTTTAGGGATAACCCCCGTTTCGCTATCACGCATCCGTCGCAGGATCATGAAGATAAGCGCATAGGATAGAAATTCTAAAAAGTTTGTCACTCTGAGAAACGAAGAGTCTATTATGGAATATGCTCTGCTCAGAATGACAGGTTATTACTTGTTCTAAATCCCAAATCGAACATCCGAATTCCGAAATCCGTTTTTCTTATCTTTTGTTAACGTTTTGACTTACAAAGCCCTCCTACCTTTGTTATACACAAAACAAGAAAACATATGCATACTATATTTGGAGCCGGCGGCCCGGTGGCCAGCGCCCTCACACAGGAATTAATAAACGCTAATCAAACCGTTCGTTTAGTTAGCCGCAAGCCTGTACAAACAACGGCAGCCAATGTAACCTGGCAAAAAGCCGATCTGTTAAATTACGACGAAGTTTTATCCGCAGCCAAGGGGTCAACAGTAATTTATCTTGTTGCCGGGCTGGTTTATGATGCTGCCATATGGAAGCAGCAGTGGCCTGTAATTATGAAAAATGTAATAAACGTAACCAAAGCAACCGGTGCAAGGCTGATATTTTTTGATAATGTTTACATGTACGGCCTGGTTAACGGCGCCATGACCGAAAATACGCCTTATAAACCCAGCAGCGTTAAAGGCGAGATCCGCGCGGGTATTGCCAGCATGCTGATGGATGAAGTAAAAGCTGGAAACATTCGTGCTACTATTGCCCGGGCCCCTGATTTTTATGGCACCGACTCCACCAACAGCTTTATAGATATGATGGTGCTAAGCAACTACGCTAAAAAGAAACCGGCCCAATGGATTGGGGATCCTGATAAAAAACATAATTATATATACATTCCTGATGCCGGTAAGGCCGTGTTCCTGCTTGGTCAAAATCTCGATAGTGATAATCAGATATGGCACCTGCCCACAGCTCCGGCCATAACTGGCAGGCAGTTTCTTGATATCGCTGCAAACGCATATCAGATCAAACCAAAATACATGCGTGTTCGTAAATTCATGCTCTGGATTTTTGGCCTGTTCAAGAAAGTGATCATGGGCACTGTAGAAATGTATTACCAGTTTGATCATGATTATATTTTTGACAGCAGCAAATTTGAAAAGGCCTTCAACTTTAAACCAACCAGTTATGTGGATGGACTAAAGCACATGTCGCAAACTTTTTATAAACCGATTTAGTTGGTTTAGTCCATAAATGGGAAAAGTCCGGGAGATGTAATTTTACAATTTTCGGGCTTTTTCACTTTTATTTATTTGCACATCTGCATCCATAATCTGCACATTTGCATATATGCACATCTGCACATTAAACAAATTATGATCCACAAAAAAACAAGAACATATATCCCGGCTACGCTTGATATTAAATGGGAAAACCTGGAACCAATTTACAAAGAACTGCTTAACCGCTCCATTAACTCAGTTGAAGAGCTGGAAAAATGGCTGCATGACAAAAGCGAACTGGAAGCCGCTTTAGAAGAAGACTTTGCCTGGCGTTACATCCGCATGACCTGCGACACCACCAGCGAAGAGCTATTGCAAAACTTCCAATATTTTGCTACCGAAATTGAGCCTAAAATTGCTCCTTATGGCAACGAGCTTAATAAAAAGCTGGTAGCCAGTAAATGGGTTGATAAGCTGGATGGTAAAAAATACTTCATCTTTTTGCGTGCCGTTAAAAAAGCCCTCGAACTATTCAGGGAAGAGAACATCCCGGTACAAACTGAGATACAGGTTGAACAACAAAAATACCAGTCAATCACCGGCGCTATGTCGGTTCATATTGATGATAAGGAGTTTACGTTAGAACAAGCTTCTGTATTTTTAAAAGGCACCGATCGCGCCAAACGTCAGGAAGTTTGGGAAAAGATAACAGCCCGCCGCCTACAGGATAAAGATCAGCTTGATGAGCTTTTTGATCATTTACGCAAATTAAGGCATACCGTTGCCCTGAATGCCAAGTTTGAAAACTTCAGGGATTATATGTTCCAGGCATTAGGTCGTTTTGATTATACCCCGCAGGACTGTTACGCCTTTCACGAGGCTATTGAAAAAGAAATAGTACCCATACTACATGAACAGGCCGAAGAACGTAAAAAGGCACTTAGCCTGCCTGTGTTAAAACCATGGGATATGGATGTTGATATATCAGGTAAACCGGCCTTAAAGCCTTTTAACAATGGTAACGAACTGATAGAAAAATCCATCCAGTGTTTCAGCAATATAAACCGCTATTTAGGTGAGCGTTTGGAGATCATGAAGGATAACAACCTTTTTGATGTGGAGAGCCGCAAAGGTAAAGCGCCTGGCGGATATAACTATCCCTTGTCAGAAACCGGTGCTCCCTTTATTTTCATGAACTCGGCCAATACCTTCCGCGACCTTACCACTATGGTACACGAAGGCGGCCACGCGGTGCATACTTTTTTAACTGCCGACCTGGAGCTGAACGATTTTAAACATTGCCCATCAGAAGTCGCGGAGCTGGCCTCTATGTCGATGGAGTTGATATCGATGGATAACTGGGATGTATTTTTTGATAATGAAGAAGACCTGAAACGTGCCAAACGCGACCAGCTATTTGATGTATTAAAAACCCTGCCCTGGGTAGCTGTGGTCGATCAGTTTCAGCATTGGATATATACCAACCCCAACCATACTGACGAAGATCGTAAAACAGCCTGGATGGAAATTTACGAACCATTTGGGGCCGGCTTTGTTGATTGGAGCGAACATCCTGACGCCGAAGCCAACCTGTGGCAAAAACAATTGCATATTTTTGAGGTTCCGTTTTATTACATAGAGTATGGTATGGCCCAGTTAGGCGCCATAGCCGTATGGAAAAACTACAAAGAAAACCCGGAGAAAGGTCTGCGGCAGTACCTTGATGCATTAAAGCTTGGCTACACCAAAACCATTAAAGAAATTTACGAAACAGCGGGTATCAAGTTTGATTTCAGCGCCGCTTATGTGAAAGAACTGGCCGAGTTTGTAAAAGCCGAAATGGATAAAATAGGATAACGATTTTCTTATATACGTAAGATTATAAATTGACAGGGCGTCATGCAAAACAAGTTCGGCATGATGTCCTTTTAATCCCCCGCTTTCTGTATTCTCGCAGACAGTCATTAAAAAGCAAAGGTTATGAACCAGGCAGTAAACTTCTTTTGGACCATACTCTGCTTTATCCCGGTTATTGCTTACTGGTTTGCTGCCAACTCTTTATTATGGTGCTTTATTTTTATTGGCATTAGTGTAGTAAGCCAATTTCTTCCTGTCAGTCAAATGCAATTAAGCCGCAACCCCAGATTTTATGAAAACTTTGGTGTTAAGTTCGTACGTAAATTTGTGCAAAATGGCGAATTCATAAACCGCCTGATCAGGAAGGCTAAACCCAATTACCGGATAATTAAAAGCAAAGCTAACGCGGTGCAATACATGAAAACTATTATGATGTATGAACGATATCACTTCATATGCTTTGTTTTCTTCTCGTTAACCGCTATATATGCGTTAATAACCAGTCATTATACGCTTTCGGTGCTCATACTTATCGCTAATATCATCTATAATATTTACCCTATTTTGCTGCAGCAATACAACAGGGCAAGGGTATCAAAACTGATGAAATAAAAACGCTCTTGATATTATTTATTGCTGGGTAGCATTAACTTAAGAGATATCACTCCTTACCTCGCGATAACAGATTTTTTTAACGCTCATTTTTAAAGCTCCAATATATCTGATTATCAATACCATACTCCGGAATTAAAATTCACTATAAACTAATTTTTAAAACTAATTGCTCTTTCACAGGTTTAAATATCTATGAAAAAGATCATTTTAAGTTTAACTTTTATATTATTTACCGTTACAGCCTTTAGTCAAAAACTTAAGCCGGTAAAGATTGATAGTCTTGTTACTGTTTCGCTACCGCCAAATTTCCAGAAGAAAGATACTTTAGGTCAGCAAATATATTCCGGGAATGGCGCTTTTGGGTTTATGATAGTCCTACGCGCTCAAAATCCGGCCAACAATACACCCCTAAACAAAGAAAAAGACCTCAACAAAGTACTGCAAACCTATATTGATGGCATTCAGAAACAATCAGGTGAGGGTAGCGTAATGAACCCGCGCGATACCATCATTGGTAAACTGGAAGCTAAAGTATTTACTTTAAGAGTTGATAAAACCGGCTCAACGGGTGAACCTGTACAACTAAGACAATTTATATTGCTTTACACGCAGGAAGCTACTTACACCTTTCAATATTATTATGAAGAACAACGTAAAGATTTGGTTAAAGATGAGTTAAAGATGTTTACAAGCTCTATTAAACTGGCGCCTGATTTGAAACGGAATGACCAGTATGTTTCTAACGCCAAGGGTTTATCAACACCRGTCAAAATTGGCATTTATGGCGGCGGACCACTCATCATACTCATTATAATATTTGCAATGATCCGTAGAAAAAAGAAACAAGCGGCTTAATTCCTATTTTAATCGTCATGCCGAACTCGTTTCGGCATCCCACTTGCAAGGTTGTACAACATGGCGGTCAACTTGTCCTGAGAGATCCTGAAACAAGTTCAGGATGACTTGACAACTTAATTATAATTATTTTTTGAGGGTACTTATTAACCCCGTGTTCCATTTGCCGGTATGTATAAATTGTTTACTATCAAGCCAGCTTAACCAGAACACGGTGGTTATAACCCCTATCACTGATCCAGCCATTACATCCTCAAAAAAATGCTGGCTCAAATACATTCTTGAATAACCTACTAAAATGGCGATTAATAAGGCTGGTATCCCCCAGCCTTTATTTTTGCATAAATAAGTAATTACCACAGCCGCCGAAAATGCGGTAACAGAGTGCCCGGATGGGAAACTATGCACACTCCATACCTGAACATCTTTAACAAAGTGTATTTCACTAAGCCGGTGACTAAAATATAACCTGGGGCGCGGTGCGTCAAAAATTCGTTTTAATATTTGAGCCGTTATACTGGTTACAGCAAAACCTGAAACCAGCAGTAAAGCCTTGCGGTAACTGAATAAAGCTATTATAGCCGATAAAATAACTACGGTTAGCCCTTCGCCAACATCGGTAATATAAGGCATAATGGCGTCGGCCCATGAACTGTTTAGTCTATTTACAGCAAAGTATATGGTTTCGCGGCTGTAAAGCAATTTAACAATTAAACATGCGCACAACACGATCAGATAAAGGATAAAGAACGGCCTGATCCTGTACAAAACATCTTTTATCCCTATCTTCATGGTGCAAAATAAGCATATACTTATTCAATGCAAAAAAATGATTATGTTTGAATTGAGTTAGATTAATTAATTAAATTGAATGTCGAAAAGTATATTTCGTAAGAAATCTGTAGCAAAAATATTACATGATGTTGAATGTGGATTTAGTGATAGTGAACACCCGGGCACAGCATCATCGCAACTCAAAAAAGAACTAAATGTTAAAGACCTGACACTGATGGGCATTGCTGCCGTTGTAGGTGCAGGCATATTTTCAACCATCGGCGAAGCTTCATTTCACGGCGGACCAGCAGTTTCCCTTTTATTTGTAGTTACAGCAATAACCTGCGGGTTTTCGGCCCTTTGCTATGCCGAGTTTGCCTCGCGCATACCTGTTGCGGGCAGTGCCTACACCTATGCTTATGCCTCATTTGGTGAGTTAATTGCCTGGATAATAGGTTGGGATCTTTTAATGGAATACGCTATAGGTAACATTGCTGTGGCCATTTCATGGAGCGAATATTTTGTTAACCTGCTCGAGGGCTTCAATATCCATCTGCCCAAATACCTGAGCATGGACTATGTTTCGGCCTTAAGGGGCCATGAGCAGGTACAAGCCGCTGGCGGCCAGTTAGCCGAAATCAGCGACAGGGTAAAGGCAGCAGCACTGGCCTGGAATACCGCGCCGGGTATTGGCAATTTTAAACTGATAGCCAACCTGCCTGCTTTGGGTATCGTATTTATCATCACCTATCTTGTTTATATAGGCATCCGCGAAACAAAAAAGGCAACTAACGCCATGGTTATTTTAAAGGTAGTAATTGTTATAGCGGTTATTATTATTGGCTTTTTTTACGTAACACCTGCCAACTGGCACCCCTTTATGCCTAATGGCTTTAGCGGGGTAATGAAGGGAGTATCAGGTGTATTTTTTGCTTATATAGGTTTTGATGCCATATCAACCACTGCCGAAGAATGCGAAAAACCACAAAGGGACCTGCCACGCGGTATGATTTATTCATTGATCATTTGTACTGTGCTTTATATACTGATAGCCCTGGTGCTTACCGGTATGGTAAGCTATAAAGACCTTCAGGTTGGCGATCCGCTTGCGTTTGTATTTGCCAAAGTAGGGCTGCATAATATAAGCTATATCATTTCTATCAGCGCGGTTATTGCCACGGCAAGTGTTTTATTGATATTTCAGTTAGGGCAGCCKCGTATCTGGATGAGTATGAGCCGCGATGGCTTGCTGCCAAAAGCATTTTCACGTATTCACCCTAAATTTCACACACCGGCATTTGCTACCGTTGTTACCGGCTTTGTGGTGGCCATACCTGCATTATTCATGAACCTTACCGAGGTTACCGACCTAACCAGCATAGGCACCTTGTTTGCATTTGTACTGGTATGCGGTGGTGTACTTTTACTCCCGCGTGAGGCTGCACAAGCTGGTCGTTTCCATTTACCATACGTTAACGGGAAAATAATTGTGCCCCTGATAACGCTCATCATTTTAGGTTCATGCGTTTACTTTAAGCCGGCTCCGCAGGTTGAAATGATGCAGTTTAAAAAGATAAAAGACAAATCGGTAATAATTGACGGATTGGATGCCGCGGATAATGTGGCTTTGTTAAGTACTTGCAACGCGCTGTACGGCAAGCAAACCACAATCAAACCTGATGCTATAACCCAATATTTCAAGGATCTGGAGGAAGATAAATTTAACACGGCACTAAGAGCTACCCCCACCATCAACGATGCTAAAAAGTACACTTTAGGCATTTATGGCTTTCTTTACAACTTCCCCAATTATCTTTTCTTTATCCTGATCATCGTTATTAGTATTTATAGTTTTATCAAAAACTTTTCGCTGATCCCGGTACTGGGTTTAATGAGCTGTTTTTACCTGATGACCGAGCTTGGGTATACCAATTGGTTAAGGTTTTTAATATGGCTGGTTATAGGCCTGGTTATTTACTTTAGCTACAGCTATAAAAATAGTGTACTGGGCCGGGAGGCAAAAACTGCTTAATAGTGTATCATGTGGATATGCCCGATATGTGACCGCGAATTTGCAATTACCAATCAGGTTCACTCCTGCCGTGAGCGTAACCTGGGCGATTTTTTGCAAGGAAAATCAGCACATACGGTTGAATTATTTGATCATTTTATCACTGAATATCTGGAGATAGCGCCCATAAAAGTATATCCAACAAAAAGCATGATAGCGCTGGGAGCAAGGGTAAATTTTGCCTATGTTACCCAATTAGGTAAAAATTTTATTGATGTGGTATTTCCCTTTAATGAAATTTATGACGATAACCTTTGCTTCACCAAAATAAAGACCGTACCCGGCACCAACGATCATAACCATTACTTCAGGATGTATCTTAAAGAAGATCTTAATGACGAAGTTAAAAAGTATATGAAAATGGCTTACGAAAAAGGGAAATAATCACCTAAGAACTGTCATGCTGAACGCAGTGAAGCATCTAATTGCCAACATGCAAATATTAGGAGTCGCATGTGATGCGCCTCTACGTTCTAATTGTAGAGACACATCACATGTGTCTCCCTGCTTTAAATGATCTATTCCGGATAAGTTTTATGCTTTTTTTTACCCGTAAGCCACTGTTGCGCCTTCCAGGTTAAATAGGCCGAACCTGCGCCTACAACAGCTCCACCCAAAACATCACTGGGGTAATGCACCCCAAGGTACATGCGTGAATATCCTACCGCGCCAGCATATAAAAACGAAGGAGCAATTACATACCATTTAGGCACAGCCAAACTTAATGAAGTGGCGGCCGCAAAGGCAAATGATGTATGTCCTGACGGGAATGACGGATCGGTTGGGCCTGGGGATTCTTTAAGGGTTATATCACCGGGATGGGCAATATATGGACGCGTACGGTTAAATACTTTTTTTAAAATATAAGTTGAACCACCAGCAACGATCAGCGAGGCCCCTGCCTGTAAACCGTTTATTTTAAGATCATCATCATGATTTATGAAGCCGGCTATGAGTAAACCCGCGGGTACCGCGGCATCAATATAAATGGCTTTTTTGGTAATAAATCTCCAGGTTTTATCAGCACCCGGACTAACAGGCCCGTTGATACCTTTCAGAATATCGAGGTCGGGTCCCTGGGCAAACAGACTTGTAGTAAAAAGTAATGCCCAAAAAGTTAATTGAATTTTTTTCTTCACAGCGCTTATTTCCAAACGCGGTAAAGATCAAAAAACATTCTGTAGTAATACTGTATTAATATTGGCTTAACAAAAGAAAATTATCACGAAGGGCATAAAGTAAAAGCCTTACAAAGTTTAAAACTTCGTAAGGCTCTATAGTAACGCTCTAAATCATATGCAGGGCTATGAATAGATCCTTCGCTACAGCTCAGGATGACAATATTAATGATGAGCTTTTAATTTACCCGGTGTATCTCTATGGCTTCAGGAATAGATAGCATCAGCGGAACCTTTTCAACAGTAACAAAGCTCAGATCGAGGCCAAAACCACGCTCTTCTGATAAACTTACTTTTTTAAGCTGTACATAAAAATCCATAATGAACCGCTCGTAGAACGACAGGCTATGTGAGCGCGATAATACTTTTTCAATCACCACAAACCTAAAATCGCCAACTATCTTGTGCTTGTTTAATGATTTATAATGACTGGTAATATCAACCTCGCCCCTTTTCACCAGGTCCTCAACTACTTTTCTAAACAACAGATTTATTTGCTGCTCAACCCTAAACCCTAATTTAAAATCGATCCTGATCACCTTGTTTGGCACCAACGATTCAACTTCATATTCACGTTTGTAAGGCTCATCAACCACATCAACGTGTACCAGCCAATATACATCAGCACGTTTAGGTTGTTTTTGCAGTATGGAATAAACTATTTTCGATTCAATTTCGGAATTAAAATTAGCGCTTGTTAAATAAACCAGCTGCGAGGCGTATTTAGGTACAGTTTCATCAGCACTTAGCTCTTTTAAAATATCAAAGTAATCATCAATGGCAACAAACTTCACATAGCGGTTTCTGATCTTACGGGCGGTATGCCATGTCCACATTACGGTGAACAACAAAAAGCCTATTGATAAAGTAAACCAGCCGCCATGCACAAATTTAACCAGGTTACCTGCAAGGAAAGTGCCCTCAATGATGAGGTAAATAATTAAAAATGCAGTGATGATATAGGTGGGTACTTTTTTACGCTTCAAAAATTTGGAGACCAGTATGGTGGTCATGAGCATGGCCACCGTTATACTTAACCCATAGGCCGCCTCCATCTTCTCTGAATGGCGGAATATGAGCACCACGCCTAAACAGCCCGCCCAAAGTATCCAGTTAACGCTGGGTACATACAACTGTCCTTTTTGCTCTGATGGATAATTGATACGTACTTTTGGCCATAGGTTTAACCTAACCGCTTCGGCAATAAGTGTAAATGACCCTGATATAAGCGCCTGGCTTGCTATTACAGCAGCTACCGTGGCAATACCTATACCAAATATCAGGAACCACCCCGGCATGATCTTATAAAAAGGGTTATTAATGTTCAGATTGATAATACTGCCATTGCGCTGCAATAACCAAACTGCCTGCCCCAGGTAATTTAATATCAAACAGCTTTTAACGTATATCCAGCTGATGCGGATGTTATCCTTACCGCAATGGCCCAGGTCAGAGTATAAAGCTTCGGCTCCGGTGGTACATAAAAATACCGCGCCCAGTATAATAAATGCACTGCCGCTTGAACTGGAACTCAGCAATTCATAAGCGTAATAAGGATTTAAAGCCCTTACAATACCCGGTGAAAGTATAATATAACTTATACCCAGTACCCCCATCATGGTAAACCATATAAACATAATAGGTCCAAAAGCCTTACCTACCAGCGAAGTTCCAAACTGCTGAATAATAAAGAGAACGGTTATAATAGCCATTACAATCTTCACAGTGGGCAAATGTGGATAATAGGTTTGCAAACCCTCAATGGCTGATGATATGGTGATAGGCGGGGTAATTATACCATCGGCAAGCAAGGCGCATCCTCCTACAACAGCAGGCACAATAAGCCATTTTGCCTTACGGCGCACTAACGAGAATAGCGAAAAAATACCACCTTCACCTTTGTTATCAGCTCGTAAGGTAATTACTACATATTTTAAAGTGGTTTGTAGTGTAAGTGTCCAGAAGATTAAGGATACTCCTCCTAATATTAATGTTTCAGAAATCCTTTGCTGGCCAACTATAGCCTTAAATACGTATAGTGGGGAGGTACCAATATCACCGTAAATTATTCCTAAACTGATAAGCAGGCCGGCAGCCGACAGTTTTTGCAGATCTTTATGGTTTGACACTTTTATATTTTAAAAGCTGCAAAAATATTAAATTTTTTGGTTAAACTTAAATAATCATTAAACGTATAACTGAAAAAGGAGTCTAAACTGTAAAACAGACAGATTTTGTTAAAATTTGTTAAAAAGTTTTAGAAAGACATCATTTTTTTAATAGATGAGGGCTTTATTTATACTTTTGTAAGCGAGACTAAAAAATGAGGCGAAACATTACTTATTCTTTTATTTACACTTATACGTGGTTCATACTAATTGCGATGGTAATTTTTATGAACTTTGCCTTTGCGTCTGAAATTAAAACTCATCACTCAAAAAACGATACTACCTATCTGCGTGTTTCAAAGGGTAAATCTACAAAACCGTCTTATTTAAAAAATGGCTTGCATTTGGTACTGCCACCATTAAAGCCTGCGGTAACATCAAGCGTAAAGGTAAGTGTGTCTCACCCCGAAGACAAATTACTTAATGACGTGCAACTGTACCCTAACCCGGTTACCGATCAAATCAATTTAAAATACTCTATATCACGCAATACCAATGTCACCATTAAAATAATGGATGTATTGGGTAATGATATTACCACTTTGTTTTCGCAAAGGGTTGACTCCGGCGATCATAACATCAACTACCCCATCAACAACAAATTGAGCCGCGGCTTTTATTTTGTACGGGTGGTAGCTGGTACCGAATCGGTTATAAAACGCATCTCGGTACTATAACTCCATTTACTTTAGTAAAAATGCTTTGACAGTTTACATCTGTTTAAACAAACCAAGCTATTTTTTTAGCTTTGGCGTTTATAGCTGTAACTTATGAAGATAATTGCCATTGGCCGCAACTATGCCGAGCACGCCAAAGAATTAAATAACCCGGTACCAGCCATTCCGGTTATTTTTATGAAACCCGAAACTGCCATAATAAAGGACAATAAGCCTTTTTATCATCCTGACTTTTCGGACGACGTACATCATGAAATTGAGATCGTATTAAAAATAAGTAAGGAGGGTAAACACGTAAATGAAAAATTTGCCGCTGGTTATTATGATGAAATCGCTTTAGGCATTGATTTTACCGCCCGCGATATTCAAAGCCGCCATAAAGAAAAGGGCCTGCCCTGGGAACTGGCCAAAGCCTTTGATGGCTCGGCGCCCATAAGCACTTTTGTGCCTAAGGCTAAGTTTGCTGCCATTTATGACCTGAATTTCAAGCTGGATATTAATGGCGAAACCCGGCAAAAAGGCAATACACGCGACCTGCTGTTCTCATTCGAAAACATTATCGCGTTTGTTTCACAATACATCACCCTAAAAAAGGGCGATCTTATATTCACCGGTACTCCTCCCGGAGTATCTAAAGTAAAGGTTGGCGACAGGCTGGAAGGATATCTGGAGGATGAAAAATTGCTCGACTTTTACGTTAAATAAAATATGATTAAAAAACATTTGATTATAGCCGCGTTATGCCTGGGCTTTAGCTGGGGCATACGTGCGCAAACTACCATACAAAGCAGGCCCTACCCACAAAATTACTTCCGCTATCCGCTTGACCTGCCACCAAGCACAGCAGGTTCATTCGGCGAGCTCAGGCCCCAGCATTTTCATTCCGGGCTCGATTTTAAGACAAACCAGCGGACGGGTTACCCGGTACATGCTGCCGCCGATGGTTATATATCAAGGGTAAGGGTACAGTTTGGCGGTTTTGGCCGGGCCATTTATATCACCCATCCCAATGGTTATACAACAGTTTACGGGCACCTGCAAAGCTTTACACCGGCTGTTGCAGCTATAATAAAAGCCTACCAGTATGAGCACCAAACCTACGAGGCTGATTTTAAACTGACGCCCGCACAAGTACCTGTTCTTAAAGACGAAGTAGTAGCCATATCCGGCAATGCAGGGGCATCGGCAGGGCCACATGTGCACTTCGAGATCAGGGATACACAAACCGAGGAAACCATTAACCCGCAGCTGTTTGGCCTAACCATACCCGACAGGGTGTCGCCTACCATTACCTCAATAGGCATTTATCACCTCAACGGCAGCCCTTTCAGTGAAAAAACGCCGAAGGAATTTTTAGCGGTTACCGGCGCTGCAGGTACAGGCAATTATCACCTCATCAAACCGCAGGTATTGCATTTAAGCGGGTACATCGGTTTCGGTATCAACACTACTGATATGAACAGCGTTTCGGCCAATCATAACGGCATTTATTCGGTGGAGTTAAAGCTTGACGGCCAAACCGTATACACCTTTTCGGTTGAACGTTTCGCATTCGATCAAACCCATGCCATCAACGCTTATATTGATTACCCTACTTTCACCTCATCGCGCAGGTGGATGCAAAAATGCTTTATACTGCCGGGTAGTCACATATCGCTTTATCCGCAATCCATCAACCGGGGTATCATTACTTTTGATGATAATGCCCTGCACGAAGTAGAGTACGTGGTGAAAGATGCGGCCGGCAATACTTCAACTGTTAAACTAAAGGTACAATCAGAAAAGTTTATTCCTGTTGTCAATAAAATAGCAGGTACTTTATTCCATTACGACCAAAAAAGTGAGTTCAGTACTGATAAGGTAAAAGTGATCATTATGCCAGGCAATTTGTATGATGACCTTGATTTCACTTACTCCATATCACCAAAACCAGCATCTGGTTTCTCGCAGGTGCACCATATCCACAATAAGCTTACCCCTATCCATGATAGTTATGATCTTTGGATAAAACCCGATGTAGATTTGGGTAATTATGCCGATAAGGCGGTAATTGTAAGTACCACAGGCGGCTGCCAGGGCGGCTATTACCAGGATGGCTACGTAAAATCAAAAGTGAGCAGCTTCGGCGAATTTTTTATTAAGATAGATACCCTGCCACCGGTCATCCGTCCGTTAAATATCCATAACGGCAGCAACATGACCGCGTTTAAAAGCATTAACTTGCGTATGGGCGATAACCTGTCGGGCATTAAAAGCTATATAGGCACTATCGACAATAAATGGGTTTTAATGGAGTGGGATTATAAAAGTAAAATACTAAGTTATACCTTTAACGGCGAAATTGCTCCCGGCAAGCACGTATTTAAGCTAACCGTTGGCGATAACAAAAACAATTTTTCGGAATTTAAGGCTGATTTTTATAGGTAGTATCAAGTAGTTAGTATCAAGTATCAAGATTTTTTTACTAATCCTAAGTACCGCGTTTAAGAAGTCATGATACTTGATACTAACTACTTGATACTAAACACGCTACTTGATACTAAAACAATAAAACTATGGCAACATTACAAGAAGGCGATAAAGCCCCTGATTTTACAGCAAAGGATCAAAATGGAAAAACCGTTTCCCTTACTGATTATAAAGGTAAAAATGTGATCCTTTATTTTTATCCAAAGGACGATACCCCGGGCTGCACAGCTGAGTCATGCAGTTTCAGGGACAATTATCAATCTTTACTAAGCAAAGGTTTCGAGGTAATTGGTGTAAGTACCGATGATGAAAAATCGCACAAAAAATTTGAGACCAAATATAGCCTGCCTTTTACCCTGATAGCTGATAACGACCACAACATTGTAGAAGCTTACGGCGTTTGGGCCGAAAAAAACAATTATGGCAAAAAGTATATGGGTACCGTTCGCACTACTTTTATTATTGATGGCAATGGGGTGATCAGTCATATCGTTAAAAAGGTTGATACCCAAAATTCATCACAACAGATACTTGATCTTGTAAAATAAGTGTTAAAAACACAATAATAATTTCTACTTTAGTAGTTTCCTAAATTTTATTAATGAAAGCAGATATTCAAGAATTAGAAAAAAACGCGTCACAGATCAGGCGCGACATTGTACGTATGGTACATGGCTGCCAGTCGGGCCATCCGGGTGGTTCATTAGGTTGTACTGAATTTTTTACCGCTCTTTATTTTTCGGTAATGAACCACGATCCAAAGTTTAATATGGATGCCGTGGGCGAGGATATCTTCTTTTTATCAAACGGACACATTTCGCCGGTATTTTACAGTACACTGGCACACGCCGGGTATTTTGACAAGGCCGAGCTGGCCACTTTCCGCAAGCTTAACTCGCGTTTACAAGGCCACCCAACTACACATGAGCATTTGCCGGGAATCCGCATTGCATCAGGTTCGTTGGGTCAGGGACTTTCGGTAGCTATTGGCGCCGCACTGGCTAAAAAGCTTAATGGCGATAAATCATTGGTATTTACCCTGCATGGCGACGGTGAATTACAGGAAGGACAAATATGGGAGGCCGCTATGTTTGCGCCGCACAACCGTGTTGATAACCTGATATCAACCATTGACGTAAACGGTCAGCAGATTGACGGACCAACCAAACTGGTTTTATCATTAGGCGACCTTCATGCTAAATGGGAAGCTTTTGGCTGGGATGTGCTGGAAATGAATGGCAATGACATGGCCGATGTGGTAAAAACCCTTGAACAGGCCAAAAGCCATACAGGTCAGAGCAAACCAATCATGATATTGATGCATACTGAAATGGGCTATGGTGTTGATTTTATGGCAGGCAGCCACAAATGGCATGGTATTGCACCAAACGACGAGCAGCTACAACTGGCCCTCGGTCAGCTGGAAGAAACACTGGGAGATTATTGAGCCCCCTACCCCCTGAAGGGGGAGTAAAAATAAACGACCGTTAATAAACAACCATTAATCACAATTAAATAAAAAGCCCTCTCCTTCAGGAGAGGGTTGGGTGAGGCCTCTCATGAAGAAATATACTTACACAGATAAAAAAGATACCCGCTCGGGTTTTGGCGCCGGGCTGCTGGAAGCCGGCAGAAAAAATGACCAGGTGGTTGCGCTTTGTGCCGACCTTATTGGCTCATTAAAAATGAATGATTTTATAAAGGAATTTCCCGAACGCTTTGTGCAGGTGGGTATTGCCGAGGCAAATATGATGTGTATTGCCGCCGGCATGACCATTGGCGGTAAAATTCCTTTTACCGGTACTTTTGCTAATTTTTCAACCGGCAGGGTTTATGACCAGATCCGCCAGTCGATAGCTTATTCAAACAAAAACGTAAAGATCTGTGCTTCGCACGCTGGTTTAACCCTGGGCGAAGACGGCGCTACCCACCAGATTCTGGAAGATATAGGCTTAATGAAAATGCTGCCCGGAATGACCGTGATAAACACCTGCGATTATAACCAGACAAAAGCCGCTACAATAGCCATTGCCGAGTATGAAGGCCCCGTTTATCTGCGTTTTGGCAGGCCGGTTGTTCCTATTTTTACAGATCCTGATCAAAAATTTGAGATTGGTAAAGCATGGATGGTGAATGAAGGCGCAGATGTGAGTATATTTGCCACCGGTCATTTGGTTTGGCAGGCTATACTTGCCGGCGAAATGTTAGCTGAAGAAGGTATTGATGCCGAAATCATTAACATACACACCATAAAACCGTTGGATGCTGAGGCCGTTTTAAAGTCGGTAGCTAAAACTGGTTGTGTGGTTACAGCCGAAGAGCATAACCGTTTGGGTGGTTTGGGCGATAGCATTGCACAGGTGCTGGCAACCCATACACCTGCCCCACAGGAGTACATTGCTGTTAATGACAGTTTTGGCGAAAGCGGGACACCTGAGCAGTTAATGACCAAATATGGCCTTGATGCCGCGCATATTGTACTTGCCGCAAAAAAGGTAATGCAAAGAAAACAAAATGCGGTATTTAGCATTTAACTATAAAAATTAAAAAATGTCGTTGCAGGTTGAAGATTCAGAGATTTTAAGCAAGTTCCAGGACGAAAAAACACGTAACGAAGCGTTTAACCTGTTATTGAAAAAATACCAGCAAAAAATTTACTGGCACATACGCCGTATGGTTATTGACCATGATGATGCGGACGATCTGGTGCAGGACGTTTTTATTAAGGTTTGGAAAAACCTGCTGGGTTTTAGAAATGATGCGCAGCTATATACCTGGATGTACAGGATAGCATCTAATGAATGCATTACTTTTTTGAACAAGAAAAAGCAAAAAAACAATGTTTCGCTGGATGATGTAGCTTATGAACTGGCCGATACACTGGCCGATTCGAGCTACTTTAATGGCGACCAGGCACAGCGCAAACTACAGGAGGCCCTGATAACCCTGCCCGAAAAACAGCGTTTGGTATTCAATATGAAGTATTATGATGATATGAAGTATGAAGAAATATCGCAGGTTTTGGGTACCAGCGTGGGTGCTTTAAAGGCATCTTTTCACTTGGCAGTCAAAAAGATAGAGGCTTTTTTGCTATCTAAAGATTAATTTTAATTTACATTAAACCTTTTAGCACTATGTTCATCTATAGTTATGTATGAAAAGCGAAATGGACAATAGGGAGTGGCTGGATGATTATGAATCACTGAAACGGATCAATGCAAATAATCCGTTCACAGTGCCGTCTGACTATTTCAACGAATTAGCGCAGCACATAACATCACGCATAAGGCTGGAAGAGCTAAAAGGCTCATCCGGTGGGTTTACCATTCCTGAAAACTACTTTGAACAATTAAGCAGCAACATACAGAGCCGTATACGTATTGAAGAGGCTGTGAATACGGAAAACACAGGTTTTACCGTACCAGAAAATTATTTTGATGAGCTTGGCAGCAACATCCAAAGCAGGGTAGCCATTGAGGGCGCATTAAACCCGGAGCATCAGGGTTTTGATGTGCCTGAAAATTACTTTGAAGAGCTTGGTAACAACATCCAAAGCAGGATTGCCATTGAACAGTATATAAGCAACGAAACAGAAGACTTCACCGTTCCTGAAAATTATTTTGAGGAATTGAGTAATAATATCCAAAGCAGAATAGGTATTGAGCAGCATGTTGATATTGGGGCCGAAGATTTTACTGTTCCCGCGCGTTATTTTGAACAGTTAAACCAAAATATTTTAAATAAAACTGTTAACCAGGATGCGGCTAAGATTGTTACCATGCCGGTTGCTGTTAAAAAGAAAGGTATGGTGCGCAGGCTTTTTGTATCCCATACCTTCAGGTATGCTACAGCAGCTTGCTTTGCCCTGATATTAGGTATTGGCGTTGTTATAAAAAGTGCAGATGCCCCGGTAAAGCACGACCAATCATTTTTACATCAACAGCTTTCAACCATACCTGTAGACGAAATTAAGAGTTACCTGCAATTGCACATGGATGCAGGCGATACCCGTACCCTGATGGACGGCGGGCAGCAAATTAATAGTGAAAGTTTGGATGAAGATCTGTCAGATTATATAGATACTAATTAACGATACATTTTAATGAGTAAATTGATCAGGCATATTTTTATTGTATTATTTATTGTGGCAGCGGGCTATGAGTCTTTTGCACAGGTATCAAATCAACTGGTGCCTGGTCAACGAACTGCGCCCAATGCAAACACCCAAAAAAAGGGCGCTATGGGCAAAAGGCTTGAAGCGGCCCGTAACAGGTTTATCAGCAAACAATTAGACCTTACAGACCAGGAATCGACTAAATTTTGGCCTGTATATAGCCGTTACCAGCAGGAACTTACTGCGGTAAGGATCTTAAAACGTTTAAATAACTCCAGCTCGGCCACCAACGGCACTGAACAGATAGATAAAGAAATTTATTACGAAAGTCAGTTGGTAGCCATACGCAAACGCTATAAAGACGCCTTCCTGAAAATACTCCCTCCCGAAAAAGTGAGCGAGCTCTATAAAAGTGAGCGCGAATTTAACGACGAACTCATTAAACAACTCAGCGAACGCAGCGAAAGGGCAGGGAATTAAGTCTTTAGTCTTTAGTCTTTAGTCTTTAGTCTTTAGTCTTTAGTGACAATTGTTATTGACCTTACTTGTTTGATTTCCGGTTCAATTTATATTCCTGCATTAAAGCTTATCTTTGCCGTTAATAACTCAGGACTTCGAACTAAAAACTTACAACTTAAAATGCCTACCCTTCGTCAGCTTTTTTTGGCAAATAACGCGCAAACTACCAACTTCCCGCTTTTACTGGAGTTTGAACATGCCGAGGGTATTTATATGTACGATKCCGCTGGCAAAGCGTATACCGACCTCATATCGGGCATTGGGGTAAGCAGTCTTGGGCACGGCAATCCTTATGTTATAGCTGCCATTAAACAGCAGGTTGATAAATATATGCACCTGATGGTTTATGGCGAATATGTACAAACACCGCAAGTTCGTTTTGCCGAAAAACTAATTGCTATGCTTCCTGAAAACCTGCAGTCGGTATATTTTACCAATTCAGGCGCCGAGGCGGTTGAAGGAGCTTTGAAGCTGGCCAAACGTTTCACAGGCAGGCAACAAGTTGTGGCTTGCTATAACTCCTACCATGGCAGTACGCAGGGAGCGCTCAGTGTAATGGGCAATGAGGAATTTAAACAGGCCTACCGCCCGCTATTACCGGGTGTCAGTTTTATCCGGTTTAATGAAATTGAAGATCTGCCTCTGATCACAGAGCAAACTGCCTGTGTTATTATAGAGACCATACAGGGCGAAGCCGGTATTCGTGTGCCCGATGCAGCTTATATGCAGGCCTTACGCCAACGTTGTAATGAAACAGGCACATTACTCATACTGGATGAGATACAGGCCGCCTTTGGCCGTACAGGCAAGCTGTTTGCCTTTGAACACTTTGAGATAGTGCCCGATATATTATTATTGGCCAAGGCCCTGGGCGGGGGGATGCCTGTAGGCGCTTTCATTTCATCAAACATCATCATGGGCGCCCTGAAAGAAAATCCTATTTTAGGCCATATCACTACTTTTGGCGGTCACCCGGTATGCTGTGCCGCGGGCCTGGCCGCTTTGGAAGTATTATTAAATGAGAATTTAACAGCAGGCGTAGCCGAAAAGGAATTAATTTTTCGTAAATTGCTTGCACACCCGGCTATAAAGGAAGTTAGGGGCAAAGGATTGATGCTGGCTATTGAGTTGGAAAGCTTTGATCTGAATAAAAAAATAATTGACCGCTGCATTGAACATGGTGTTATAACCGATTGGTTTTTACATTGCAGTAATTCCATGCGTATTGCTCCTCCCCTCATCATTAGTTCAGATGAAATTGAAAAAGCGTGCAATGTTATTGTCGAAGCTATTGATTACTACACTGCCTGATATTTACAGGCGTCTACCTAATACGGGTAACTTTTAAGTTACTTTATTGATTAATACCACATAATATTTAGTTTGAGTTAAATTGGTATAGTTTATGCATTTATATGCATGTAACTATATAAATGTGCTGTAAAGGCATCTTCTCTTTCAAAACAGATCACTTTCTGCTCTTTTTTATAGTCACTTTCAAACAAGTAGCTAAATATTCTTATTTATATCTACAACCATACATTTTTAATATTTCTACCAAATATGAAAATAGCATATATATCAACTTACCCTCCCCGCGAATGTGGTTTGGCCACCTTCAATCAAAATTTGATGCGCGCTATTAATGCAAACTTCCCAGAAAGGGCTTCGCTTGCGCATGGTGGCTTTGTGGTTGCATTAAACGATTCTGAAGATTTGCATGAGTATGAATATCCAGATGAGGTAAAATATGTTATCCGTCAGGATCATCAGAAAAGTTATATCAAGGCGGCTAACTACATTAATACCAGTAATGCAGATGTTTGCATTATGGAGCATGAGTTTGGTATATATGGTGGCGAAAGTGGTATATACATATTACCATTAATAAACCGGCTCGAAAAGCCATTAATTTCTATACTGCATACTATATTAAAGGATCCAAGCTATGTGCAGCGCATCATTATCCGTGAAATTGCTGATCAATCATCAAAGATAATTGTAATGAGTAAACGGGCTGTTGAGTTCTTAACTACTATTTATGATATCCCTGCCGAAAAGATCCAGATCATAGAACATGGCGTTCCTGATGTAGAAGCAGCGGTCGAAAATCCTGTTAACAGCTTGTCTTCATTTAAAAACCACCGGGTTTTATTAACCTTTGGCTTGTTAAGTCGTAATAAAGGTTTAGAAACGGTTATAAAAGCATTGCCCAGAATTGTTCAAAAACATCCCGATGTGATGTATGTGATATTGGGCAACACACATCCCGGAGTAATAAAAAGCTCGGGTGAGGAATATCGGGATCATTTAAAATCCCTTGCAGCTCAGCTTGGCGTATCAGCCAATCTGTCGTTCATTAATAAATTCGTTTCGGAAGAAGAACTGGTAAATTACCTTACCGCTACCGAAATATATGTAACACCCTATTTGAACGAAGCGCAAATAACCAGCGGTACACTCTCATACGCTGTAGGTGCCGGAGCTGCTGTAGTATCAACACCATACTGGCATGCTACTGAGCTGCTGGCAGACAAACGAGGCAGACTTTTTGATTTCAAAAATTCTGAAGCCCTTGCCGATACAGTGATTGAACTGCTTGACCAGGATCGCGTATTAGAAGAGCTTAAACAAAACGCCTATCAATATGGCCTGAATTTACGCTGGCCGGTTGTAGGCGCCGAATATATAAAGGCAGCCCAGGAAGCTGTGGTCAGCTATGATTTTAGCGATAAGATACTAAAAAACAGCATTGTTGATCCTGAAATACTGCCCAAGTTTAGCTTAGCCCATGTATTGCGCTTAACCGATGATACTGGTATTGTACAACATGCCAAATATGGGATCCCCAACTTAAAAGAAGGGTATTGTCTTGATGATAATGCAAGGGCGCTCATTATGGCTTTGATGGCCTACCAGCGCAGCAAAAGCAAAGAAGCTTTTGAGCTGTTGCCTATATACCTGAGCTACATTCACTATATGCAAACCGATGATGGTAATTTCCGTAACTTTTTGAGCTTTGACAGACGCTACCTGGATGAGGTAGGTTCGGAAGATTCATTTGGGCGTACCATTTGGGCCCTGGGGCATTTGATTGGTTGCGCGGCAAGTAACTCCTACCGGGAGTTTGCGATAGAAATATTTCACAAGTCGGTACCCCATTTTACCAAACTGGAACATTTGAGGGGTATGGCTAATACCATTATAGGCATTAGTTTATACCTGCAGGTATACCCCTCTGACGAAGGAATGGTTAAAATATTGACACAACTTACCCAGCCATTGATAGATGCGTATGAAAATACTCAATCAGAAGATTGGCAATGGTTTGAAGAAAAAATGACTTATGATAATGCGATACTTCCTTTAGCGCTATTACACTCCTGTGAAATTACCGGGAACGAAAATGCCAAAAGGATAGCCCTGAACACCATGGCATTTTTAGATAAATTAACCCTATCAAACGGATATTTGAGTCCGGTTGGTAATGATGGCTGGTATTATCGCGGTGGCACTTTCCCAACGTTTGATCAGCAGGCTATTGAAACCATGGCTATGGTACTGATGCATTTTCAGGCTTACCAAATATTCAGGATACCGCAATATGTGGAGAAAATGTTTCTGAGCTATAAGTGGTTCCTGGGCGAAAACACGCTGCGGGCTCCTTTGTATGATCATGAAACAAAGGGTTGCTGTGATGGCTTGCTGCCCAGCGGTATTAACCGTAACCAGGGCGCCGAAAGTACTTTAGCGTACCTGATATCGCATTTAACTGTGTTAAAAGCCTTTGAACTGGAATACGAATACAATAAGTACGGCAAACAGAAAATGGAGATCTGCTAAATGAAGGTAGCTGTATTAGCTCCTGTTGCCTGGCGCACACCGCCCAGGCATTACGGACCATGGGAGCAAATAGCATCTAACATTGCCGAAGGTTTAATAAAATCAGGTATCGAAGTAACGCTTTTTGCTACAGGCGACTCTATAACCGCCGGTAAACTCGACGCTGTTTGTGCAACAGGTTATGAGGAAGACCGCAGCCAGGATGCCAAAATATTGGAATGCCTGCATATCAGCAACCTGATGGAAAAAGCTGATCAGTTTGATATCATTCATAATAATTTTGATTTTTTGCCGCTTACTTATTCCAAGCTGATTAAAACGCCCATGATTACTACCATACATGGTTTTTCATCGCCCAGGATAATTCCGGTATACAAAAAGTATAATTATACAGGCTATTACGTATCCATCAGTAACGCCGACCGCAGCCCAGAACTTAAATACCTGGCAACAGTATACAATGGTTTAGATACTACAGATTTTGAGTTTTACCCAAACCCGGAAGATTATCTGCTATACTTTGGTCGCATCCACCCAGACAAAGGCACGGCCGAAGCAATCCAGATCGCCAAAAAAAGCAAACGCAAGTTGCTCATAGCAGGCATCATCCAGGACGAAAACTATTACCGCGAAAAAGTTGAACCGCAATTATCGGCAGATATTGAATATGTAGGGCACGCCGGGCCCGATAAGAGAAAGGAATTATTAGGCAATGCTTATGCATTATTACATCCCATAAGTTTTAACGAGCCTTTTGGCATGAGCGTAGCAGAAGCCATGCTTTGTGGCACCCCGGTTATCGCTTTTAATAAAGGATCAATGCCGGAGTTGATAAAACATAGCCAGACAGGCTTTTTGGTTGATACTGTTGATGAAGCGTCTGATGCCGTTAGCCGGCTGGATCAAATAAGCCGTAAAGATTGTTTTAATTGGGCAAATTCGCAGTTTTCATGCGATAAGATGGCAAAGAATTATTTGGAGTTGTATAAGAAGATATTGGGTAAGCTTGCCTGAGGAAATGAAAACCTATAGGCATAGGACTGTAGTGCCTTAAAATATTACCTACTTTAAAGATCTTGTGGTTTTAGGTTTTCTGCATTAAGTTTATTAACCTGCATCCCTTATCAACTCATCCTTTACCCCGGAAGAATCCATTGATTCCGGCTGATGAGTATAATCATTTAATGGCCTTACGTTATTGTCGCCAAGTAAGGGATAAGTATTTTCTACTGTTTCATCCGGCTCGTGCTTAGGAATTTCATTTTCATGCGCGTATTTGTAGCCTAATCTTTTGTTTTCTTCTTCAATAAAAACAAACAGATCGCCCAGGCACGAATAAACCGATTGCAGAAACTTATAGTTGATTGAGGTAAGGCATTTACCTGAATCGTCAGAACCTTTTCCTGGTTCGCAAAAATTAAGTTTGGTAATAATACCATTAATCAGCTCAACTTCAAATTTGCCCTCATTATGCCATGTTAAGCTGTTTTTTATTTCTCTAAAATGATCCATTGCTGTATAAATTTTTTGTCATATATTAAACTGTAACACTCACTACACTAATTAAATATACACTTATTGTATCAATTTATTATATCAATGGATATGCCAATTTCATGTTTTACAAAAAAAAATTCACTAATCATCGCATTAAATCGCAGCAGCCATTTTTACTCAGGCACCGCCATAAACGGGGTTGCAAATTTGAATAATGAGTTTATTATTTAGGACGGTTTATTATATAGGGAAAGCACAGTAAAGACTTACGAAATTTTAAAAATTTCGTAAGTCTTTATACGCATAAAACAAACACATCAGCGATAGCAGATGAGTCAAATCCTATTCCTGTTTCATGCTTTTTGCTTTGAGTCTTTAGCTTTAGGCTTGATCATCTCCTCGCTCACATCCTCTTTGAATTTTTTAAGCAGCTCATCCAGGCAAACTTCCGCAAATGCTGTTGATGAATCAGATACACCGTAAGGGATAATAAGCTTGTTATTATGCACTATTGCCCCGCAGGAATAAAGTACATTGGGTACATAACCCTCGCGCTCATCGCTGTTAGGGATCAGGAGGGGCTCACGCAGGCGTCCAATCTCTATGGCAGGATCATCAAGCTTTAACAAACTTGCGCCCAGTACATAGCGCCGCATAGGCCCTACGCCGTGTGTTATCACTATCCAGCCATCTTTTGTTTCAATGGGCGAACCGCAATTCCCTATCTGAATAAACTCCCATGAAAATTTGGGTTGCTGCAACAGTATGGGTTTTTCCCAGATGTTTATTTTATCAGAGTACATGATATAATTGTTGCAGCCATCAATGCGTGATATCATTACATACCTGCCATTTACTTTACGGGGAAACAGCGCCAGATTTTTGTTTTGAGCGCCTGCACCATAAAGCGGCATTATTTTAAAATTATAAAAATCGGTTGTCTGTAATAGCTTAGGCATAATGAGCGAGCCATCATAGGCAGTGTAAGTGGCATAATACACATAACTTCCATCCTCATTAATAAACTTCACAAAGCGTGCATCCTCAATACCCTTACGTTCGTATTCAGATATAGGGAATATTACACGGTCAGAAATATCGGTATCCAATGAAAAAACAATTTCGTAGTAAGAATCGGCCAGCCACAGCACTTTATCGTATTCAAGCCGCTTCATATCGTTTTCCTGCAGCCTTTGCGATTCAAGGATAATGCGGCGCAGGTTTGCATATTCAAAATGATGATCGAGCTTTGATTCCAGTTCGCTTATTACATCAATACTGATCTGGGTGATGGCGGCTTTATCAAAAAACAGCTTTTTGTTATAAACCGCGTTGCGTACAATTTCGGCCTCATCAATATAACTTCCCGATGGCTGGATAGTGATGTTATTAAACTTATCGATAAGCGCCCGGCGAAAAGTAATGGACGAAATATGCCCCTCGCCTACTGCCCTGAAACTGATGATCACCCGCTTTTGCCCGTCTTCCATTTCGGTTTGATCGGGGTCCTCCACTATTGAGGGGTTAAAAAAAGCAGCCGATTCTATAGAATATTCGTGGGTAAAATAAGAGCCTATTAATAATTTACGGTAAACCGTGAGGGTATCATAATCAATATTTAACTCCTGAAACAGCGGCTTAAGCTTACTGCAATGCCGGTTTAAAACCCGGGTAATGTTACGGTGCCGTTTTGAATACTCCTGCAACAGCGGCGAAACAATACCAAAAGCCACTTCTTCGCTGATGTTCATTACGCGTTCAATCACTTCTTTAGCACGATCATTCCCATTAAAAAAGAATCTTGCAATAACACGTTTGGGATCTGGGTTAACTCTTATGGGTTTACGTTCAATGGAAAGTCTCATATTAAAAGTTAGCGTTTATTTTGTAACAGCATTTAGCTCAAATTGATTTGGGTAATTTTACAAACCTTTTAGTTAAGTTGATTAACATTTAAAACATATATTTTATTATATACATTTAATGTTTTATTTATAAGTTTCAGCTTTCGTAAATTGCAAGCCTATGAATGTATTAATTGTTGAAGACGAAAAAGGCTTAGCCCTTGAAGTTGATGAATTTTTAAGCCATGAAGGTTTTACGGTTGAACACGCACGTACCAAAAAATCGGCCGAGGAGAAAATATTTGTAAACAACTACGATTTTATACTGCTTGATCTGGGCTTGCCCGATGGCGACGGTTTTGACCTTTTAAAAATGCTGAAAGGCCTTGATAAACGTGAAGACGCTGTAATTATACTAACAGCACGCGGGGCGGTTGATGACCGGGTTATGGGCCTTGAGCAAGGTGCAGACGATTACCTGGCCAAGCCGTTTTCATTAAATGAGCTTTTAGCACGTATGCATGCCATAACACGCCGCAAACACCGGCTGGAGAGTAATGATATTAATATAAAAGGCCTGCTGGTTAACATACAAAACCGTACCGTAATGTATAACGATGAGCGTATTAATCTCACCAAAAAGGAGTTTGAGATATTTAACTACCTGGTATTAAATAAAAACCGGGTAATTTCACGTACCAATTTAACCGAGCATGTATGGGGCGATGTACTGGAAATTAACTCCGACTCGAACTTTGTTGATGTGCATGTTAAAAACCTGCGCAAAAAGCTATCGCAATATATTCCGATTGATTGGTTTGAAACTGTACGGAGCATTGGCTACCGCATTAATATTTAAACTACATCATTAACAAATGAAACTACAGGTAAAACTGGCCCTATATAATACTTTAACCAAAGTGGCCATTATTTTATTTACCGGCTTGCTCATATTACTATCTATTGAAAAGATATCATACAACCATATTGAATTGCGGTTGGAAAATGCTCAAAAGGAAATTTTAAGGAGCTTTCCATCAAAGGAGATCAATAACTACCTGGTTAACGGGAAAGTTTATATCGATTATAACATTTTAAAGACGGAGTTTATAACCATACAGCCCGTAAAATACCAGCCAAAGGAATCCAAAGCCGTTACTTTCTCTTCGGAGGTACGTACTTTTGAAAGAAATGCAGAAAATTATCGCGTCCTTTCACACAAGTTTAATTTTAATAACCACACTTACCGGCTTGAAATTGGCGAGGCCATTGAATCTGTTGAGGAGCTAAAATCAATTATTAAAAGATTTACTTTACTGGTGTTGTTTATTGCCCTTGCGCTTACACTGGTTAGCGACCTGGTATTCACCAAGTTTTTGCTCGCACCTTTTTATAAAATAATAGACCGTAAACTAATCAAAGTGAACGATCCGATGAACTTTGATTATGAAAAAATTAAAACCACCACCCAGGATTTTGAACTGCTTGACGATAGCATAAGCAAGCTTATGAAAAAAATATCGAACCTTTTTATTCTGGAAAAACAGTTTATTGCCAATGTATCACATGAGCTGCTTACCCCTATATCCATCATCAGTTCAAGGCTCGAAAATATTTTATTGCAGGAAGAACTTAGCGAAGGCAGTGAGAATAAAATGCATGCTTCGCTTAAAACCTTAAACCGCCTAAAGTCCATCATCAACAGTTTATTGCTGATATCAAAAGTGGAGAACAACCAGTTTGATAAAGCTGATGTGGTTATGATAGCCGGTGTTATTAAAGAAATACATGAAGAGCTGGAAGACCGCATGGATGAAAAACAGCTAAAATTCACCAACCATCTTAAATATATTTACTCCATAGAAGGCAACCGGCCTCTTATGCATACCCTGTTGTTCAATATTATCAACAACTCCATAAAATACAACCATCCTACCGGTACTATTACCATTAGCGATGAACTTACGGAGGATAATTACTCGATCATTATTGCCGACACTGGTGCCGGCATGGACCAAAAGCAAATAGAAAACGCTTTTAACCGCTTTGAAAAGTTTGATACTGACGAAAAAGAAAGTTACGGCTTAGGTTTGGCCATAGTAAAAAGTATTACCGCTTTTCATGATATTAAAGTTCAAATAAACTCGGTTAAAAGCAAGGGGACTGCCGTAAAGTTGATATTTAACCACTAAACTTAACTTCACAAAATCTTCATTCTTACTTTATTACTTTGTTCCAAGTTTTAGTAAGTGTTACCCCTGTTAAAAAAGGCTATTTGTAAAGAATAGCCTTTTTTGTTTATATCATTTTATTCCTTTTTACCAGGTAGGCCTTTAATATGTTATGGTATCCTTCGTGTATGTCGGCATCAATAAGGTCAATGTGGTATTGAGCGCATTTTAATTCCAGCTCATGACGGTATGCTGCTAATGATGCACGGTAAGCATCACGCACCTTGCCTGGATGTACCTTTATTTCGGCCCCACTCTCTATATCAACAAAGTGATGGGGGCGATTATCAAAATTAAAATCAAGCTCTTTTTGTTTATCATGAACATTAAAGATGATCACCTCGTGCTTATTAAATTTTAAATGTTGTATAGCTGCAAAAAGTGATTGCAATTTATCGGCATTCAGGTTATTCTCCAGCATATCACTAAAAATAACAACCATAGACCGCTGGTGAATTTCCTGGGCAATATGATGCAGTACATCTGTTATGATG
>NZ_JBFUJG010000041.1:0-42801 GCF_056401495.1 Mucilaginibacter sp. P4_E8 | reverse complement strand
TTTCTGGCTATTGCAGCTACATGTTTATTAGGAAAAACATGAATAATGACGTCTATCTTTTTATCCTTAAGATAACTAACCTGGGCATTTTCAGGTAGCTTCCTGATCTCATCATAGTTTATAAAACCATCAACCGCAGTGCAGGTATCAATCACAGGTTTGGTATACGTGCGGCCCAAAAAGGAAACAATAGCATCAGGCACCAGTGTTTTTATATAGGCAGCCATAGGCAGAGTAAGCACCACATCGCCAATGGCATCAGTTCTGCTGATTAAAATATGTTGCTTTTTTGTTTTGTTAATACCGGGCATTGCGCATTTTACTCGTAATAATCTGTTAGCAGGCTAACAGCTGTACAATTGCAATAATAAAGATTAAATTAACTTTTGTAACGATAATTTTATTCATTTGTACTCACAAACATTAATGTGGCAACTGTTTTTAACCAATCAACGATGATTAATTACAACAACTTTAAGCAGGTTGCACGTGCCTTAACTATTGTTGAAAATAACTTGGCAGGCAGTGCCGGGTTATTAAAAAACCTCTCATTTAATAAAACTACACCTATAATAGGCATTACCGGCCCGCCGGGGGCAGGTAAAAGCACATTGGTAAATTCCTTAATTGACCTGCTTTTAAAGGATGGCAGTAAAATAGCGGTTTTGGCCATCGACCCTACCTCGCCATTTAATTTTGGATCATTACTTGGCGACAGGATCAGGATGGCATCGCACTTTAACCACCCGGATGTTTTTATACGCTCCTTAGCTACCCGTGGTTCCCTGGGCGGATTATCAACCAAAACCATTGAAATGGCTGATGTGCTGCGTGCCGCCGAGTTTGATTATGTACTGATTGAGACGGTTGGCGTTGGCCAGTCAGAAGTTGAAATAGCCGGGCTTGCGGATATAACGCTTGTAATATTGGTGCCTGAAGGCGGCGATGAGATACAGCATATTAAATCGGGCTTAATGGAAATTGCTGATGCTTTTATTATTAACAAGGCCGACCGGGCCGATGCCGATGTGTTTACAAACAATTTGAAAAAGATAATAGGGCAAAAAAAAGGTGAGCATACACCTGTGTTTAAAACCATCGCATCACAGGCAAGTGGTATTGCCGAAGTTGCAGCCTTTATCAAATCATCTGCAAACCTGCCGCATAAACGACGCGAGTTGTTAATGACCGAAAAAGCATACAAGCTTATTCAGCAAAAATTAACGCAACACATTGATAAAAAAAAGCTTCAGCATGATGTTGCCAAAGCTTTAAGCGATAAAAAATTCAATCTGTATAGTTTTGTAGATACTTATGTATAGTTTATGATTAATTTACAATTTGATAACGGGCTAAATTGTTTTAATTGTAAATAAAACGTGACATATCAATTATTCATTATATCTTCAATATGCTCGGCTTCTACCGGAATGTTAGCCATTAAATCCCTGTTGCCGCCTTCAGTAATTAAAATATTATTCTCAATTCTGATACCCAAGCCTTCTTCAGGTATATATATACCTGGTTCACAGGTTAATATATTACCCACCTCAAACGCTTTATACCTACTGGCAAAGTCATGTACATCCAAACCCAAATGGTGTGAAGTACCATGCATAAAGTATTTTTTATAAAGGGGTGCATTAGGGTCCTGTTTTTCAACATCATGTTTATCCAATAAACCTAAGTCTATCAGTTCGCTGGTCATTATTTTAMCAACTTCATCATGATACTCATTCCAAACAGTTCCGGCAACTATCATTTTAGTAGCCTCACGCATTACATGTAAAACAGCATTATAAACAGCGCGCTGGCGGCTGGTAAAGCGCCCGTTAACAGGCACCGAGCGGCTCATATCTGCGTTGTAATTAGCATATTCGGCCCCAAAGTCAAAAAGTATCACATCACCATCATTACAAACCTGATTGTTATCAGTATAATGCAGCACAATTGCGTTTTTGCCCGAAGCCAGGATAGGGTTATATGCGTGCCCTGTAGCACGTTGTCTTAAAAATTCATGTGTTATTTCGGCTTCTATTTCATACTCAGCAACACCTGGTTTCAGGAATTTTAATACCCTTACAAAAGCATCATTGGTAATATCACAAGCCTTTTGAGTCAGTTCTATTTCAGTTTCTGATTTTATAACCCGCAGGTCGCGCAGTATCAGCGCCGAACGCTCATACTTATGCAAAGGGTATCTTAATTTTAGTGCTTCATACATCCTCAAATCCCGGTATGGTACAGTATGATTATACCGGTCATTTTCGTTAGTGTTAATATATATATGTTCGGCATAGTTAATAATATTCTGTAAAATAGTTTCATATTCACTTAACCAGTAAATGCTTTCAATTCCTGATGCGGCCCTGGCTTCTTCTTTGGTATATTTATGTCCCTCCCAAATAGCTATATGTTCATTGGTTTGTCTTAAAAAAAGTACTTCTTTGTATCCTTTATTAGGACAATCCGGGAATAAAACAAGTATACACTGCTCCTGATCTATCCCTGTAAGATAAAAAAAATCGGGATTTTGCTTAAACAAAAAAGTCTGGTCGCCACTCCTTGGAAATTCATCATTTGCATGAAATATGGCTATGGAGTTATGTTTTGTTCGCGAAACGAAATTTTTTCTATTATTTGTAAATAGGTTATTTTCTATTAAAGGATATTTCATATTTATATGTTGATTATCATTTTTTTTTCTTTATTTGTGTAACTATTACATTTTTTGGAACAATGTTTGGTCATGGTTTCAAACATAATTACTAAATTTGAAAAAAATCACAATTAAAATCGTTTAATCTTAAAAACTATGAATTATTCTACATTAAAGAAAACAGTCGCATTGTCATTTGCTTCTTTGATGGTTGTAAGTATGGTGAATGCACAAACAGATTCAACCAAAACAACAACTACAGCAACGACAACGTCGTCTGAAACTACTACCCCAAAGGTATTTGGTGGTTTAGGACAGTACAAAAAATTTAGCATTGGTGTAAACGTCGGTGCAACATCACCATCTGTTGCAACCGGTGGTTCAAATGATTTTACACACAATAAAGTACAGTTAGGCTACGGAATTTCATTCAGAGAGCAACTTGCGCATTCATTTGGCTTACAATTGGATTTACGTGGTGGTAAAGTAGCAGGTGATAACAGTAAAGATAATGGTTATGCCAACCTTTACGATGCTTCTGAATTTGAAACCAAATTTTGGTCAGGTACTTTAAGTGGTGTAGTAAATGTTGCTACAATCGACTTCTTAAGACGTAAAAATTCAGTTAATTTCTTCGTTACTGCAGGTGCTGGTTTAGCTTTATACACTCCTAAAGTTACTTACAAAAATGGTACTGTAGTTGATTTTGACGGTCATGCCGGCGGAACTCCTACAAGCCCAGGAACAAGCAAATTCGTTAAAGAACTTATTATTCCTATCGGTGCAGGTGTTAAATTCAGACTAAGCGATGCGGTTGCATTAAACTTAGGCTATACCGAAACATTTGTTGATGGTGATAACTTTGACGGTGTTAACAGAGGATACCCTACTAAAGATAAATATGGTTACGGATATGCTGGCTTAGAGTTTACTTTAGGTTCAAAATCAAAACCAAGCTTAGAGTGGGTAAACCCTGTAGCCTTGATGTATGATGAATTGTATGATGCAGCATTACGTCAGGAAGTTGAAGCTTTAAAAGGCCGTGTAACAAATGTTGAAAGCGCTGTTAATGATCTGAAAAAAGATTCAGATGGTGACGGTGTTGCTGATCAGTTTGACAAATGCCCTGGTACTGCTGCTGGCAGCGTAGTTGATGGTTCTGGTTGCGTTATCGTATTCCCTAAAGATACTGTTGCTGCTGCTCCTGCTGCTACTGCTTACTCAAACATCCAGTTTGAATTTGATAGCTCAGTATTAAGAACTTCATCTTACCCAGTATTAGATGCAACTTCAGCTGATCTTAGATCATCTGGTAAATCTGTTCAAGTAGATGGTTACGCTTCATCTGAAGGTACTGCTGCTCATAACATCGCTTTATCAAAAGACCGTGCTAACTCAGTAAAAACTTACTTAGTTAACTCAGGTGTTGATGCTAAGAAAGTTAAAGTAAAAGGCTTTGGTGAAACTAACCCAATTGCTGACAACTCAACTGAAGAAGGCCGCGTACTTAACCGTCGTGTTCAATTCAAACAAAAATAATATCAATTAAATATTATTTGCGAAGGCTCCGGATAACCCGGAGCCTTCTTTGTTTTTAATGAGTTTTATGGAGCCTCTGTAGGTTACTCTGCTTCATTTAAACCTTAATTAGGAGGGGAAGGCTCATTGGTTCGTTGTTTGAACCATGATTGACAGGATTAATGGATCACTCCTATTTTGATCTGCACATCGGTTTGTCTGAACCCAGAATTAAGCGGATTTTAATGGATCATCAGGAATCTGATCTGCACATTTGTTTTGTTTGAACCATGATTTTTCACAATAGTGATTATTTTAAATGGAATTCAAGAAGGATTCGGCGTTAAACAGATTAAGGGAACTCCCAGGATTTTAATCTGCAGATCCACACATCTGCCTTACTTTACGCTTTTTTTGAGTACAATAAAGTAGCCGACTATAAAAACAAGGACGGAGATGATGATGCTTACCGGTACATCCTTAGTAAAAACATCAATTTGCAGCTTACCCATGGCCTGGTTACTCCGGCTTATCATGGTGGCTATAGCCACAGTTGGATGCGCGTATGGGAACAAATAACTATACTCCCAGTTATGTGAAGCTAAAATAACACCTGCTATCGTACAAACAAAACCAATACCCATGGGCTTTAAAAAATCGGCCCAGAGCAAGCTCAGTAAAAACTGTATGGAAAGTATGCCTAATGACGATAGAAATAGTTTGAAATAAACCAGTATTAGTTCTTTTTCCATATGGTAGTTATCAAACCTGAGCTGTGGCGCTACCACACTTAGTAAATTGCCAAAACTAATGGTAAACAACACAAAAAGGGCAAGACATAAAAATACCAGGAACAAGGCATAAAAATATTTGGCACCATATACTGCCCACCGCGAAACAGGCAGGCTGAATAAACTTTTCCAGGTATCGGCCCGGTGCTCTATATTGTTAACAGAATAAGCTATAAAAATAACGTATATAGGTAACAATAATGAACCCATTACTTTTAATATAGCGCCGGCAAACTGCATCCATAACGTCATGGGAGCCATGCCCGCAAGCTTTTCGCTTTTTATATAAAAGCCAATAAATAGCAACAGGCAAATAAGCAGGGGCAATAATATGGCCGACCAAAAACCTAACGTTTTACGGCTCTTAAAAAATTCTGACCTGAATGATAATATGAACCCTTTCATTTTGATCAGGCAGTTTGAGTTATTGATAAAAACAGTTTCTCCAGGTCTTTTTGCTGCTTAACAATGCTAAATATGATATATCCGTTTTGGGTGAGTAGTGTATTGATATCGCCCATTTGTTCTTTTGAAGCATACGGAACATATATGTGTTCGTTGGTTACATCGGCAACGGTATGGTGTTTACGGGTAAGCAAATTAGCAGCATCAACTGTGTTATCAGTTTCAATACGTATCAGCGGCTGGCTTATGGCTTCCAGATCTTTTATTCTTCCCTGAAACAGCAACTCACCATGGTTAATAATACCTACGTGTGTAGCCATACATTCCACTTCGGCCAGTAAGTGGCTCGATATAAAAACAGTTTTCTGGTGTTGGTTAACAAGCTTGAGTAGTAGTTCGCGTACCTCAATAATACCATTAGGATCAAGGCCATTGGTTGGCTCATCCAATATAAGCAACTTAGGGTTGCTAAGCAGGGCCAATGCAATACCCAGGCGTTGTTTCATTCCAAGGGAGTATTGACCTGCTTTTTTGTTTGCAGCACTGTTTAGCTTTACAATGTCGAGCATTTCGTCAACCCGGTTTACAGGCACCTGTAATAACAATGCCCTGTTCAATAAATTTTCTTTTCCGGTTAAATGCTGATAAATTGCCGGCTGCTCAATAAGCGACCCAATTTGAGATAATATGCTGATACGATTTTTTTGGAGTTCCTGTTCAAAAATATGAATACTGCCGTGTTGAGTTTTTAGCAGGTTTAACAGGAGTTTGATAGTAGTGGTTTTCCCGGCGCCGTTTGGGCCAAGAAAACCATATATACTTCCTTCGGGAACTTGCAGTGCTAATGATTTAACAACCTGCTGATCGCCAAAGTTGAAGGATAACCCTTCGGTATGGATTACCATACATTATTATTCTTTGCTATGGTGCATACTGTTTTAACCAGGGTAACACCTTTATAAAATAATGATGTAGCATGTACTGTTGTACCAACTACTGCCGATTCCTTTTTTCGATCGAACTGATAGCTAACACCTAATATAAGGGCAAACATTACAGGTATCAGTAACATTACAAAAGGATTCGAATTTTTGATAAGCGTTTTCATTGTGCGTGATTTGATAGAACAAAGAAATATTAAATATTTAACCTGCTAAAATGTATTAGACCAACGCACTGAGTTTATAGATGAACAGCCAGTTAACCAAAATAACCCGTTCATCGATTTGAAATGCCCGTTCATCGATAAAAAAAATTACTATATATAAATGTATCAACATATAACAATCAAAATATTAAATTAGATGCCATAACCTTTTGTATAAAGGCTATTAAAAACAAAAGCATGCAGGCTTTAATTTCATCTGAAAAACAAACACATATCATAAAAACGGGCTGGCAGGTATTTTGGCATTTGCTATTTTGGTTAGGCATTATATCGCTTTTTTTATTCCTGGCCCGTAGCAATACTAAATTAAGCAATAAAGAGCTGTTGATTTTGTTCCTGCTATACCCAGCTATCAACATCAGCTTGTTTTATATTAACTTCTTGCTATTCATACCCAAATTTTTAGATAAAAAACGTTACTGGGCCTATACTTTGTTTATTATTATCACCATTATAGCTTATGGATTTGGCAAATATGGTGTGGGGCTGCTATTTAAGCAATATGTATTGGTGCGTGCAAAAGGCGAAGTAATTACATTTTCAGCCTTCTTTTTAAGTACTATTTTTACCAGCCTTATATTTGTTTTTTTAAGCACCGTGCTTAAATTCACTACCGACTGGTTTTTGAATGAACGCATACAGCATGATCTGGAAAACCAGCGTTTAAGCGCCGAGCTGGCATTCCTTAAATCGCAAATAAACCCACATTTTTTATTCAATTCATTAAATAGCATTTACTCCCTGGCCTACCAGCGCTCTGAAACCACCCCCGAAGCTATTCTTAAGCTATCAGAAATTATGCGCTATATGCTGTATGAGTGTAATGATAATAAAGTTGACCTGAGCAAGGAACTTCAATACCTGCATAATTATATCGACCTTCAAAAAATACGGTTTGGCAACAAAGCTTTTATTGATTTTAAAGTAATGGGCAATGTAACCAATCAACAAATTGTACCGTTGTTACTTATAGCCTTTATTGAAAACGCATTTAAGCATGGGGTAGCTAATGATGTTACGTCTCCCATAAAATTACTGATCAATGTAGATGAGTGTAACCTGCACTTTTATATTCAAAATAAAAAGCACACCCATAACCGCGATGCAATAGGAGGCATTGGCCTTAATAATGTGCAAAGGCGGCTTAACCTGCTTTATCCCGGAAAACACAAATTAAATATAAGGGACGAGGTTGATACGTATACTTGTGAATTATCTATAGTTTTATAAGATAAAAACCAAACCATGAGCCAATTAAAAAGCTTTTTCCTGATCCTTCTACTATCAGCATGTGGCTATAATTGCCTTGCCCAGAATGATCCTAAACTTACCGAAGTTTGGGATCCTGAACCAGCTATGGTATTGCCTGGCGCAGGTAATAAGGCTCCCTCAGATGCTATTATTTTGTTTGATGGTAAAGATCTTAACCAGTGGACAGATCAAAAAGGTAAGCCCCCCGGCTGGATCATCAAAGATGGCATCCTGACCGTTAAACCCGGCAGCGGCTCTATCATTACCAAACAAAATTTTGCTGATTGCCAGCTGCATGTCGAGTGGCGTACACCCGCCATTGTTAAAGGCGAAGGCCAGGAACGTGGCAACAGCGGTGTTTTGATGCAAAGCCGCTATGAACTGCAGATACTGGATAGTTATAACAACCGCACTTACTCAAACGGGCAGGCCGGCGCTATTTATAAACAGTACGTGCCGTTGGTTAATGCCTCATTAAAACCCGGCGTGTGGCAAAAGTATGACATCTTTTATACCGCTCCGCGTTTCAATCTGGACAGCACGGTAAAAACGCCGGCCTACATTACTGTTGTACATAACGGTGTTTTGGTACAAAATCATGTAGAAATAAAAGGAACGGTAGCGCATGTTGGGCAACCCAAATACCAAAAACATCCTTTTGCGCAGCCTTTAATGCTGCAGGAGCACGAGTTCCCGGTATCGTTCCGTAATATTTGGATCAGGGAAATCAATGTGAGTAAATAAAAAAATTAACGATAAACAATTAGAACACTTATTTTTACAACATGATCAGATGCCTGGTAGTTGATGATGAGCCTTTAGCGCTGCATATTTTGGAAGATTATATTTCCAAGATGCCTTTTTTGCAATTGGTGAAAGCCACAACCAACCCTATTGAAGCTTTAACTTTGGTACAGGGCGGCAATGTTGACCTGGTGTTTTTAGATGTGCAGATGCCCGAGCTTACCGGCATTCAGTTTTTAAAAATATCTAACGGAAAAGCCAAAGTGATCCTGACAACAGCCTACCCCCAATATGCTTTAGAGGGTTATGAGCTTGATGTGGTTGATTACCTGCTTAAACCTATCGCATTCGACAGGTTCTTTAAATCGGTTCAAAAAGCGCAAAGTATTATACAGCCCGTAGTTAAATCCACGCAACAGGCCGAACCGGTACAGCAGGATGATTTTTCGACCGACTTTATTTTTGTTAAAACCGAGCATAAAATACAAAAGGTTTACCTGCACGATATTTTGTTTATTGAAGGCTTAAAAGATTATATATCCATATTTACCCCGGCCGAACGCATTATTACCCTGCAGGGCATGAAGAAGATGGAAGATGCCCTGCCCGAAAAACATTTTGTACGGGTACATAAATCATACATTGTGGCCCTCAATAAAATTGATAGCATTGAGCGCAGCCGCATACAGATAGCCGACAAAATTATCCCCGTTGGTGACACCTACCGCGATGAATTTTTCAGGATCATTGAGGATAAAAATATTTAGCTCTGGCCCCGAATAAGTATATTGAAKCTGTTATATCTCCATTTTATTGATCAGAGTAGCTGAGATATTCTCGGCCAGTAAATTCATTTCATTAATAGGTGCCTCCAAAACGCCAAGACCCACCGGGTAAACCATCTTCCGCTTGCCTTGGGGCGTATTGATGATCGTACTCACCAGATCAGTAAGCAGCTGTACACTTTGAGGTTGGTTATGCTTGGTAAACAAGTCAATTATTTTGTTTTTCGCTTTAACATACCAGTCGCCATAGTTTTTTGCTACCTCTTCTTTTTCTACAGTCAAATACTTGGAAGCAATAGCTGTAGGGAATGATCCAGCCTGAACAACAACCGAATCAATACATAGGTGTTTTAATTCATAACTATAACTTTTGGCAATAGAGTGGATGGCGACTTTAGCAGCACTGTACATCCCCATAAAAGGCAACTGAAACGCACTCATCCGGCTTGCTATCAATATCAAAAGGCCACTTTTATGCTGATGCATATACGGGAGCACAGCCCTGATCATGTTATCGGGGCCAAACACCATGGTTTCAAAAAGATCTCGCTTCTGTTGTCCGTCAAACTCCTCTACCAGCCCTACACTGCCCAATCCTGCGTTGTTAATTAAAACATCTATTTTGCCATTACATAGCCGGGCAATTTCTGCAATGGCTATTTTTATTGATTGTTCGTTACTTACGTCAAGTTCCGTTATAGTGATATTGGCCTTATTTTCCTTTGCCCATGCATTTAACTCTTCCGCTGCTTTATAATTACTCGTTTTAACATTCCGCATGGTGGCATATACCGTATTTCCCTCAGTTGCCAATTGTTTGGTCATGAGCAAGCCAAAACCGCTGCTGCATCCTGTAATTATTATATTTTTCATTTATGCTTCAATTAAAAACTTAAAGCTATAAGATTATAGGTATGGAGACAATCCCTAATATTGGGGATTTAATAACGTACTGTTTAAATTTTATATCTCACAAAAAAGCCGGTAACTAAATGGCTACCGGCTTTTCATGTATATTAATTTATCACTATTTCTATTTCACTTCGGCTTCTTCCACTGTATCCTTTTCGCCTATTTGCTGGCGCCACATGGCGTAGTAAAGCCCTTTTTGAGCTATCAGGTCATGATGTTTGCCTGATTCGATGATACGGCCCTTTTCAAGCACATAAATGTTATCGGCATGCATAATGGTTGACAGGCGGTGGGCTATTAAAATGGTGATATGGTTTTCAAATTCGGAAACATTACGAATGGTTTCAGTGATCTCCTCTTCGGTTATTGAATCTAAAGATGAGGTAGCTTCGTCAAACACCAGGAGATCCGGTCTGCGCAACAGCGCACGGGCGATAGAGAGGCGTTGTTTTTCGCCTCCGGATACTTTTACCCCACCCTCGCCTATTACTGTGCTCAGGCCTTTGTCAGCACGGGCCAGCAGGGTTTGGCAGGCCGCACGCTGTAGTACATCCATACATTCCTCGTCTGTAGCCTCGGGCCGTACAAACAGCAGGTTTTCGCGTATGGTACCCGAAAACAGCTGGGTATCCTGGGTTACAAAACCAATTTTTTCGCGTAGTTGGTCCAGGTCAATGTCCTTGCTTAAAATATTATTGTATAAAATATTGCCATCCAATGGCTGGTATAAACCAACCAGCAATTTTACCAGCGTTGTTTTTCCAGAACCCGAGGGGCCAACAAACGCAATGGTTTCGCCGCTGTTTGTTTCAAAACTGATATGATTAAGCGCGTTGCGGTTGGCGGTTAAATGCTTAAACGTAACATCGCTAAAAGTAAGGGTATTTACCTTCTCCAATAGTACCGGTTTCTCGGGCTTTATATCAATAGGCGTACTTAATATACCTTTAAAGTTACCCAATGATACCTCGGCTTCGCGCCATGACAGAATAACGTTGCCCAGTTCCTGCAGCGGGTTAAATAAAAAGAAGGAGTAAAATAAAAAGCTAAAATATTGGCCCGGCGAAATGGTGTTTTTAAAAATAAGCAGTAATAATACCACCACCATTACACTGCGTACAAAGTTTACAGTAGTACCCTGTACAAAGCTCATGCTGCGTACATACTTCACTTTTTTAAGTTCCAGATCAAGGATCTTGTAGGTTGTATTGTTTAACCTCGCGATTTCCTGTTTAGCAAGACCGAGACTTTTTACCAGTTCAATATTCCTCAATGATTCCGTGGTTGAACCTGCCAGAGCGGTTGTTTCAGATACTATCTTTTTTTGAATGGTTTTTATTTTGCGGCTCATGGCCATACTTACAAAAGTAATTACGGGGATAGCTGCAAAATACACCAGCGTTACCTGGTAACTCACGCTTACCGAATACACAATAACAAATACCATCCCAATGAGCGATACAAAAAGAATCCCGATAAATGAGGTGATGAACTTTTCGCAATCAAGCCTTACTTTTTGTAAAATCCCTAAAGTTTCGCCGCTGCGCTGATCTTCAAAAACCTGATAAGGAAGCTCCAAAGAGTGTTTTAGCCCATCGGCATACATTTCGGCACCTACCTTTTGGGTAATGATATTGGTAAAATAATCCTGGAAATTTTTTGCAATACGCGATACCATGGCTACACCAATTGCAGCCCCAATCAGCATCAATACCTGGTGCAGGTATTCATCATATTGAAGGCTGGTGCGTTTTTCGATAACACGATCAACAATGCGGCCGGTTATCCATGGGTCGAGCAGTGAAAAGCCAATGTTCATGGCCGCTAAGAAAAGGGCCAGTATAACTACCAGACGATGCTTTTTTAAGTAAGAAAGTAATATATTCATGTTTCAACAACAAAAATAAAAAAAGGGAATGGCTAAGTAGCTCATTCCCTTTTAATTTGACATAAAGATAATATTTATACCGTCATGATATCTTTTTCTTTAGCTTCAGAAAGCTGATCAACCTTGATGATATAGGCATCGGTTAATTTTTGTATCTCGGCCTCTCCTACTTTTATTTCATCTTCAGATACGCCTTCAGTTTTTAATTTTTTAATCTTTTCGTTGGCATCCTTACGAATGTTACGAACAGCTATTTTACCGGTTTCTGCTTCGGCTTTGGCCTTTTTAACCAGGTCGCGGCGGCGTTCTTCTGTTAACGGTGGTACGTTTATACGAATAATGATACCATCATTTTGGGGGTTAACACCAAGGTTAGCTTCTTTAATTGCTTTTTCAATAGGAGCCAGCAATGATTTTTCCCAGGGCTGAATAACAATAGTACGTGCATCTGGTGTGTTAACACTACCAACCTGGCTCAAAGGAGTTGGGCTGCCGTAGTAATCAACCATAACATCATCCAATAAAGATGGACTTGCTTTACCGGCACGAATTTTATTTAATTCACTATCAGCATGGTCTATGGCTTTGTCCATTAAAGCCTTTGCATCAGTCACTTGTTTTTTAATGAGTTCGCTCATTGTTTTTAATTTTTCACAAAAGTAATAAAATCTACCATTTTACTTACTCCCGAATAGGAGTATTCATATTTAATAAACCGTAGAGAAATAAATACAGCTAACTTTAAACTGTTACTATATAAATTGTCAAATGTTAAATAACCTTTTTTAACATCAAAACTTATTATTTGTACTTATATTAGTGTAAACCTTTAGCGTGATGAAAAACATTTGGATATTTATTTTAATGATAGGCGGTGTTACTCAATTAAGGGCCCAGCAATTAATTCAACCCATTACGCCTGGTAAAACTCCTGATAATTCAATATATCAATATTTTAAAGCGAAGCCCGATAATAATCTATCCAAAATAGCACCTATTTCGCCAGAAGCAGGCCAACAATCAACGGTTATACCCACGATTAAGGAAGTAATGGCAGCTGAAACAGCTTATAATATGCCGATTGTAAAGCTACGCTCAGATGATAAAATGCCGATAGTTAAACCCGGAGATCCTAATACCCATTATACGATGCTGATACAAGATTATGGTAAGGCCAATTCTGCTAAAAACAGAACAGTGACCCGTCCTTAACTAAGCAGTTAAAAATCCTTATTCAGCACCTTTTCCAGTTCGGCAAAGCTAATGTTCATTTTAACGCGGCCTTGTTTGGCGTAAGAGAGTTCACCGGTTTCTTCAGATATGATGATAGCCGTTGCCTCGTTTGCCTCAGTTACTCCAATACCCGCCCGGTGGCGCAAGCCAAATTGCGCAGGCAGGTCAGTTTTTTCGGTAAGGGGCAAAATACAACTGGCCGATTTAATTTTATTTTCAGAGATCACCACAGCCCCGTCATGCAGCGGACTTGTTTTTTGAAAAATACTTTCGAGCAGGCGTTTTGATATTTTGGCATCCACAACCTCGCAGCTGTTCTGATAAAATTGTTCGTCGTAATATTTGGCAAATACTATTAAAGCGCCGGTACGCGTTTGCTTCATGCTTTTACAGGCATCAATAATAGGTTTTATGCGGGCATAATTATTCTTCTCCACCTCAGCCTTGCCAAAAAAATACTGCCACCATGCCTTATTACGCTGCAGCGATGCATTTTTACCTACCAGCAGCAAAAACCGCCGCACCTCCTGCTGAAAAACCACAATAACGGCAATGATCCCCACATCAACAAACTTGCCCAGTATTACGGTAAGCAGTTTCATATCCAGGGCCTTTACCACAAAGTTGAGGATAAATATCACCGCGAAACCAATAAATATGTTGGCCGCTATGGTACCCCTGATCAGGTTGTATAGTTGGTAAATGATAAAGGCCACCAATATCACATCAAGAATATCAAAAAATGTGATTTTGGGAAAGCTTTGATATAAGGATTGCATTTACGAAGTTAATAAGTTTAAGGAGAAGTTATAACTGCATAGCATACAAGGCCATTTTTTTAAATCGCCATGACTTTTATCACCTTATAAAATTCAGGGAATGTATGGTCCGCCAGGTACGCCCCAGCCCCACTTTGGCATCGGGACATCGGCAGGCTCCGTGACCTCATCGGTTTTTGAGTTTATTACCGCTAAGCGGGTACCCCACTCCAAATAAGCCATAAAAGCCGATCTAAACTCCGGATCATCAGGCAGCGAAAGTTCATCAGCTGTTAATAGTAATAGTTCCATCCATCGTTTGCGGTGCGCCTCGGTCAGGTATTTTTGCAGGTGCTTACTGATCATTATAAAATGGCTTCCCTCCTCCTCACTATAAATTTTTGGACCACCTAAAACTTCGGCAACAAAATGTGCCACGTGCAGGCGGTGCTGATCAGACATGTGTTTAAAAACAGGCTCAAGCAGGTCATCTGCCAATACCTTATCATAAAACCGATCAAAAAGCTTTTCAAAGGCCTCCATTCCCCCGGCCCATTCAAAAAGTGTAGGCACGCCTGGTTTATTCATATTATCCATATGTGTATATGTTTAATTTATGATAAAGATAGCAGAGCCGGGCGAAAGTTAAAAGTTTAATACAATGCCGATTAACAATAAATGGGCTTACTTATCGCGTTCGGTAGTGAACCTTACCAACTGCTCCAACCCCCTGTGCGAATCGCTATCAGGGAAAGTGTTCAATATGGCAAAGGCTTCGTCCTGGTATTTTTTCATCTGGGTTTCGGCGTATTGCAGCCCCCCTGTGTCGTTTACAAACTTAATGATCTGTGCAATTTTAACAGGATCGTCATTATGATTTTTAACCAGGTTTATAATTCTTTTCTTTTCGGAATCGGTAGTATTAGCCAGCGAATATATCAGCGGCAGGGTAACTTTTTTCTCTTTGATATCGATCCCTAAGGGTTTACCTACATCGTCGGTACCAAAATCAAACATATCATCCTTGATCTGAAAAGCAATACCTATTTTTTCGCCAAACAAACGCATTTTTTCAACCACCTCATCTGATGCCCCGGCTGATGCCGCACCACATGCACAGCAGGAAGCTATAAGTGATGCCGTTTTTTGTCTGATCACCTCATAATAAACAGGCTCGCCAATATCCATGCGGCGTACCTTCTCTATCTGCATCAACTCACCCTCACTCATTTGCTTTACCGCATCTGATACAATCCGAAGCAGCTGAAAATCATTATTATCGATAGACAACAACAGGCCTTTTGACAGCAGGTAGTCGCCAACCAAAACGGCTATTTTATTTTTCCATAAAGCATTGATAGAGAAAAAGCCCCGGCGCTGATAGGAGTTATCAACCACATCGTCATGAACAAGCGAGGCCGTATGCAGCAGCTCTACCAAAGCGGCGCCACGATGGGTTGATTCATTGATGCCACCGCAAATGCTGGCCGCAAAAAATACAAACATTGGTCTGATCTGTTTGCCTTTACGCTTAACAATATAATGGGTTATGCGGTCAAGCAAAGGTACCGAGCTTTGCATAGAAGTTTTGAACTTCTCCTCAAACACATCAATATCGGCAGCGATAGGTTTTTTAATGTTGTTGATGCTCAGCATTTAAACTAAACAGGCTTTTTATGTATAAAACTGCCATTTGGCAATATGAAGCAAACATAAGCTAAAATTATTTATCTGCATTACGGGTAAAAATTTTTTACTCAAATTAAACCAAACGCCATAATTATACTCTATACTATAAATGCCATATTTTTTATAAGTTGAGTTAAAGTTTTCGTGGAGCGGAGTCCTTAAAAAGGGCTTCGCTTTTTTATTGCCTACGAAAGCAATATTATTTTACCTTTGCAAACCCATTTGATCCGGAGAGGTGTCTGAGTGGTCGAAAGAGCACGCCTGGAAAGTGTGTATACTTCAAAAGGGTATCGAGGGTTCGAATCCCTCCCTCTCCGCTGAAAGCTATAACTAACTAATAATCAGTCAGTTATAGCGATATTTTAAGGATCGAAAAATATTTTGAATCTTGCTTTTTCAAATTAAAAAACCCCTTAATTAGAGAAATTAAGGGGTTTTTCAATTATAACTCTCTTTAAGAATCAAAAAACAATCACAATTCCATTGCGTCTTTCGTAGCGTCTTTTTTTTGGAAAAAAAAGACGCTTTCTGATTTAATTTATTGTAAATGAATGAGTTATAATAAAAATACAAACACCCTTTACACGAAAACATAATAAACTAATAATGAGTTAGTTACGTTTTTTTAAGTCAGACATATTCCCACTCTAATCCCAGATATACAGATATATTAAGATGGCTTTGAGAGTTACTCTGCGGAATACGTCCGTAATTTACAGTACTGATGGAACAAGCCAGACCTCATGCCTTAGTATTGGATTACCTGTACTACAGCCTTTTCCATTTAGGCTTGACACACAAACATCAAGGTAAACCTGCTGAGACATCTGATGGTAGATAAGTAATAGAGATGGTAATAAAGAAGGTAATGGAGATAGTGGTGGCTATCTGTTGGTGATGGTAAATTTGCAGCCATGAATATAGATAAAAATACGCGTTTGATTGACCTTGGATAAACCACACCCGATTGACCCCTTTTGGCCAATTTCAAAATGACCACCTTTAGTGCTTTGGTTCAATCTTTTAGAAAAAGAAAGGAAATTGGCGGTAAGGGGTCAGTGCTATTGGTTTATCCAGTAAAGCCAGCAAATGCCGGCTTTACCCTGATAAAGCATGTTTAATGCTTAACTCAATTTGATATCACTTAATTCAATGGAAATGAATAGCGGTGCAGGAATCAAAGCGGTATTATCGTCATTCCGTTTGTAAACATGCCTGCTTGTAGGAAACTTAATTCCCTGAACTTCTTTATAATCAGCTATATAATGCACGGAGGACGCATTGTTAAGAATCTCGACATTATAATCATGTCTCTTGAAGAGTCCTGCTTCATCAATATAGAATACCTGTTCCTTGCCATGCGTCGCAATGTTTTCCGGGAAGGTGACATGTAATCGTCTTAACACCTCGCCATTCTCATTCCATGGTTCCAGTTCTTTCACTTCATACCCAGCCTCCGCAAAGCAAAATGGTGCGTTCAAATACGTCCACATTGCGTAACCGGTAAAATAAGTTACCTGTAGTTTTGACCAGGGGGTTTCTGTCGCATATCCCTTGAAGCTGTTTCGCGGAAAATAAAGTTGATCAACCAGGACGTCCCGATCGTCAATGATCGCAACTTTATGTGCTTCGAACGTGTTGTGCCAACCTTCTTTTAAGAAAGGATAAAAAGATACACGTTGTTTTGTCGTGCTCGACACGACATTAATATCATCCATTATACCCGGCACCTGTTTAAATGCCCAGGTAACACCACCAACCTTCAGGTGAGCGGAAATTTTTTCAAATTTTTTCCACTTATCTAAGCCGCCATGGGCATCGATTGTAAATTTTAGTAGATCATTCATATAGTATGTTATTTGCTTTGTTGATCAAAAGAAACTAAGTATATATTTTCAGTTGCTTTTTACAAGTGCAAATATACATACTTCTACTTGTTATTTGCAAGTGCAAATTTTGTTATTGATTTTTATTTTACTGTTGACCTTTTATGCTTAAATTTGCACTTGTAATCAGCAAGCGCAATGAACGGTAATGATTACGACGATATGATAAAAAAGATTAAGAAACGTTCGGCTTGTCCTATTAGCTTCAGCCTTGACTTTCTCGGCGATAAATGGACGCTTTTGATCGTCCGGGACATTTTGCTTAACAATAAAAATACCTTTGGCGAGTTCATTCAGTCAACTGAGGGCATCGCGACAAATGTATTAACAGATCGGTTAAAAATGCTGGAAAGCGAAGGTTTCATTATGAAATACCCAGTTCCCGGCAAGCCGAGGGTGGCATATTGTCTTACGGAGAGGGGTGTCGGACTTATCCCTATCATTATGGAAATGGCCCTTTGGGGGGTGTCAGAAAATAACATCGAGATCAAAAAGGAATTGACGGCAGCACTCAAAAATGATAAGGCAGGTGTTTTATCGGCATTGGCGGATACACATCTAGAGATATATGAGCAAAGGAAGGAATCAAGGATAGAACCTGATCTCGCCAGCGTCTAAAGATTAAACATTCTGTGCCAATATTACCTGTTTGCCTTCCTCCGACATTGGCAGTTCGGTTTTCATTAAATTTGATGAACCGCGTGCGAGCAATCTATTTTTAATGGGAAGCCAAAGCTCAAACTCAACTGAGATAATTTGTCGGCCTAACTTAATGATCCTAGTTCTACCCTGTACCACATCGCCCGGCCTTGCAGCAGCAAAGTATTCAATAACATTGTTTATCGTTACGTAAAATACGCTTTTACCAAGACTGATTATTGCAGCCCCGATAAGGTCGTCCATGATCGCAGCGATGATCCCCTATGTAAAGAACCGGCGGGGTTTGTCCGGCCATGCCGCCCGTGCATCGTGCCTGGTCAGGCCAAAAAAAAAGCCGGCCATCACTGGCCGGCCATTGTAACAGGGGCTATTAATCATATTATTTCCGGAAATCAGTTGATTTGCTGATGCTCTCGAAAGCGGCCAGGTCTTTCCGTACGGCTTCGATCTTGCCGTGTGCCATGCCGAACGAATCCGAACCCAGAAACAGGTGCAGTGGGCGTTCTTCCATCTCAGCCACCTTGATAAATGCTAAAGCCGCATTTTCAGGGTCACCAGGCTGGTTACCGATGATCTGCTCGTTGTGGATCACCTCCAGGTCGCGGGCTTCCTTGTACTCGGTAATCGGATGTGCAGCAGTACGCAGTGAGCCCTGCAGCAGGAAGTTGGTTTTGAAATAACCAGGGTAGACGATGGTCGCGCTAACACCTAAAGATTTAGCTTCTGCGGAAAGTGCTTCAGTGAAACCGGCTACCGCAAATTTAGTGGCATTGTAGATGCCCCAGCCAGGGAAAGTACCCAGGAAACCGGCGATAGATGAGATGTTGAAGTAGGCACCTGAACTTTTAGCACGGAAAATAGGCATTACGTTGCGAATCACATTCAGTGAACCGAATACGTTCACATCAAAGTTTTTGCGGGCTTCCTCGTCGCTCAGTTCTTCCAGTGTACCCAGCTGACCGTAACCGGCATTGTTCACTACTACGTCGATGGTGCCTAACTTGGCAACGATCTCAGCAACGGCTTCGCCGACGCTGGCATTGTCGGTCAGGTTGACCTGCAGCGGAAGGAAGTCATCGCCTTCGTGGCCAACTTCGCTGCGTAAGGCTGCGGCATCCCTTGAGGTGGCCGCCACTTTATAGCCTTCAGTTAATAAACGTTTTACTAATGTTAATCCTAATCCTTTTGAGGCTCCTGTAACGAACCATACTTTTTGTGTTTTCATGTCGTGATCATTTATTTGTATGATACAAAGGTGGCCACGAACAGTCTGGAAGGCCTTATTCAAATCACAGGGATATTTGTGAATTTCAAATATGAGCAGGAAGTGCGGTGTTTTTGCGGAACTCCGAGGGGGAAACATTCGCTTTCTTCCTGAAGAAGGAGGTGAATGCGGCCTGCCCGGAGAAGCCCAGGCCATCGCTGATCTCGCTGATGCCCCAGTCCGTCTGGACCAGCAGGGATTTAGCTTCGTGGATCAGTCGGTCCTGTATGTGATCGCGCAGAGTCTTACCGGTTTGGCTGCGGACCAGTGAATTTAAATAATTCGGATGTACATGCAGCTGATCCGCAAATTCTGTCGCTGTCTTCAATTTAACATAAGAGTCGCGGTCCTGCACCTGAAATGCTGATTCCAGCAGCGCAAGGAACCGGTAGATATAACCGTACCCTTCGGGTGCCGCTGTCCGCATCCGGTTCTTGCCGGCGCGCTGGCTTTCCAGCAGCAGCATTTGCAGCTGTATTAGGATCGCCTGCTTCTTATCCTCGCTATCCCCGCGGTCTTCCCGGTACATCACTTCAAAATAACCGTTTATTGCTGCGGACTGAGTTTCGGTCAGCTGGATCACCGCTTTATCGGTCTCAAATGCGGCGAACTGGCGGAAAAGATGCAGGACGTGGTCCGCTTCGCGCCCGAAATAATCGGGATGGATCAGGCAGAAATGCCCGCCGGTCTCTTCAGAAGTGGTTTGCCAGGACATGATCTCGTCAGGGTGCAGGAAAGCGATCTCGTTCGGGCCCATTTCATAGCGGTGCAGCCCAATGGTCAAAACTCCCGTTCCTCGTGTCATATGGAAGATCTTGTAGAATTTACGGCGGTGCGGCGAGATATAATCCTTGACCGGATAAGTGTCCCTGTTCTGGATCACGAAATAATGCGAGTCGACAGGGTAATGCTCTACGTTGAAAAGCGGCTGCTGGTAGCTTTCCGCTGCGAACGTTTCCAATGCCATCCGGGGTATCGTTGAATTTTCCATGTGCCGGTAATGTAATTTGATCCGGCGCAAAGTTAGGGAATTTTAATGGTGCTGTCCAGCCTGACAAAAACCGGACAGCACTGCACGTCCATTCCTCACAAGTATATGTATATACAGGTATATCATTTAAAAAGCTTTTTATATACCGGAAATACATTAAAAGGCAATGAAACTTTGCACCGCTAAAAAACACTTATATCGTCCATTGCCTGCCAGCGGGCGATCGGCGCCGGCCAGTCGCAGGAGCAGGTTCCCGGTTGCTGTTCCGATCATAATGGGCACCTCAAAGATCATGGTCAGCTCCGGCGGAATTGAAGGCACATCTTTGAAACTCGCAATTATCCCTATGATTTGCGCAAATGCCGGACTGAGGAGGCGCCGTTCCTTTGTATCAGACATTAAGGTCTATTCAAAATGAAAACAAATAACAACAACATGCCGGTAAACCCGGTATCAAAAGTTACCTTATCAGATATGGCAACTTTCGCGCAACGCGCCATGCTTAGCGTTTTATTATTGATCACCCTTGCCGGCACTTCATTCGCCGGGAATCCGGGTAAAAAGACTCCGGCAAAGGCCGGTAAAAGAGTACTGATCGTGTTATCTGCGGCAGATACCTGGATCAGGAAAGATGGCACCAAATATCCAACCGGTTACTGGGCTGAAGAATTTATCGTTATCCATGAAAAATTCGCGAATGCCGGTTATACCGTGGACCTGGCCACTCCGGGCGGCGTAAAACCGACAGCTGACCCACACAGCCTGACCGAAAAATTTGCCGGCAAGAACCTGGAGCATTTCAAAAGCTATTTGAAAAAGATTTCCAAAGACCTTGACCATCCCTATGCGCTGACCAAGATCAATATGGCAGATTACGATGCAGTCGTGATCCCCGGCGGACACGGCCCGGTTGTGGACCTTTACAAAGATAAAGGCATGGGCCAGGTGCTGATCTCAGCAGACAAGCAGAAAAAGATCATTGCTACTGTGTGCCACGGCCAGGCTTCATTACTGAGCGCTGTGGGCCCTGACGGCAAATGGCTGTTCAAAGGCCGTAAAATAACCGCCTTCAGTGATGAGGAAGAAGTGGAATTCGGTACTGCCGATAATGCCCCATGGTTATTAGCTTCCAAATTAAGAGAATGCGGTGCCGACTATGTACGCGGCGAAAAGAACTGGGGTGAGTTCGTGGTTCGCGACGGCAATATGATCAGCGGCCAGAACCCGGCTTCTTCAGCTGCTATGGCAGATGCTGTGATCGCCGCCCTGAACTAATAATCTTTTTATAAGATCAGCGGAGATCTGTTCATCCCAAGGCGGAGATCAATAACGATAACAGCAGCCGGCCCTTAAATAGCCGGCCGCTGTGATTTAGCTCATTTTCCTGATCAGTTTAACCATAAAAAAGAAGTCGTTATCAAAATGCAAGAGCAGGTCATGGTTCCCTCTTTTAACTTATCCTGGCGGATAAGAAAATGTACGCCAAATGTGTTTGTTGTTTTCATTTAATACTGTTTGTTTTGTTACGATTTGATAAATAGGTGCAAAACGTTCCTAAAAAACTGGTATCAAAAAGGCTCAAAACGGGTTAAAATACCTCAATTTTATTTAGTATAATTAACTGTATTACAGATAATTATGCCACTTTCTGATACCTCGAAGGTAAGGAACTAAAACAGGTATCCTTTTAGGTGTCATAAACATTGAGAAACTATGGGTTATTTTGATCTGGTGGGAAACAAAAAAACCCTGTAAATCAGACATTTACAGGGTTGTGATTGGAGTTGACACTCATTTTAGTGGTATCAGCTGGGATCGAACCAGCGACACAAGGATTTTCAGTAGTTTACTCGATCAAATCTTTTTTTATTTATTTAATATCTGTAAATTTGGTAATCAGATTTTGTCAATTTTAATCGAATTTGATAGAGGCTTAAAGGAGACCTCTTCTTGAGAAACTATCATAAAGGTGAAATAGGGTGGATTTTTAAACAAAATACAAATCCCGCCCTCTCCGCTGAAGCAGTAACCAACTGATAAACAGACAGTTATGGCGATATTTTAAGGATCGCAAAAGATTTTGAATCTTGCTTTTTTAAATTGAAAAACCCCTTAATTAGCGAAATTAAGGGGTTTTTCAATTTTAACTCTCTTTAAAAATCAAAAAACAATCACAATTCCATTGCGTCTTTCGTATCGTCTTTTTTTTCCAAAAAAAGACGCTTTCTGACTTAGTTTATTGTAAATGAATGAGTTACAATAAAGTATAAACATGCTTTATAAGAAAATATAACTATCTAATAATAAGTTAGTTATGGTTTTTAAAAAAATCGAGTATAATCCCACTTTAAATCCCAGATATATTAAGATTACTTTGAGAGTTACTATGCGGAATTCGGCCGTAATTTTATAGTACTGATGAAACAAGCTAAACCTCATGCCTTTATATTGGATTACCCGTGCTACAGCCTTATCCATTCAGGCTTAATACACAAAAATCAGAGTAAACCTGCTGAGACATCTGATGGTAGGCAAGTAATAGAGATGGTAATAAAGAAGGTAATAGAGATAATGGTTACCGGTTGGTGATGGTAAATTTGCAACTATGAGTATAGATAAAAATACGCGTTTGATTGATCTGACCGTCGCTGATTTAAAGGTCATTATAAAAGAATGCATGACCGGGTTCATGTCGGTTGATGAAACCTTAAATGACGAAGACGAAATTGGCGGATACGAGATCGCCGAAACAATAACCGGGTATTCCCGTCAAACGCTTTACCAGTTAAAATCTACCGGAGAATTACCTTATATAGGTTTACCCGGCGGGGGTATCCGGTTTTCAAAAAAGATGTTAATGAACTGGTTGCTATCTCATCAAAAGCTTACGCACCAGGAAATAGAGGAAAAAGCGGAAACCCTGAAACTTAAGCGTAAGCTGCGAAGAAAATAATGTTTAGCACAAATTATTCAGATAGTATCCTGTACAGTTCCAGATTTAGGTAATAGTTACCTTTACCAATCACTCTTTTTTCCAAAACCCCCATGTCTGTTAACTGGTCAAGATATTTTCTGGCAGTATTTTCCGCATAAATATTGCCACCAACAAGATGCTTTACCCGCGTGTAAGGTTGGGTAAATATGGCGTTGACCAGCGATTCGGGGCGTGCGATGTCGGTATCTTCGATGATGGCTTTTAAAATGGCATCTTTTGCACCAACGATGTCGTTGATCTTGTCATAGGTGATGTTCGATGTCACCTCGACAGCTTTCAGCATATACAACAACCAGCTCTTCCAACTTCCTCTTTGGGTTACCCCGGCAAGTCCGGCGTAGTAATCTTCTTTATGGTCCATGATGTAACGGCTTAAAAAAAGGATCGGATAATCCAGCAAGCCTTTTTTTGTCAGGTAGTGAATGTTGAAAATTCTGCCGGTGCGGCCATTGCCATCGCGGAAAGGGTGTATTGCTTCAAACTGGAAATGACCGATGGCCATTTTGAGCAATGGGTCTATGGCATAAGTTTTGTCGTCGTTCAAAAATTCGATCAGGTTGTGGAGTTTTGCTTCGACTATTCCTTTGCCCCTTGGCGGCGTGTAGGATACTTTCCCAGCATTTGGCCCGGTGCCGCCCTCTTTGATAACAATTTGGGCGATGGGTGTTCTGATGCCATCATTAAACTGGCTGACTATCCGGTACATTTTCACAAAGTAATTTTCGTCAAAAATCTGCTCTTCCTTTAAATACGTATAACCTTCCCATAAAGCTTCCCGATAATACAGTACTTCTTTGGACGGCCCGTTTAATTGCTGGATTTGTTCTTCACTGTAGGCCTGGTACAATTCATCATCAGTTGTAAAGATATTTTCTATTGCGCTGGATGCTTTCGCTTCCTGTAAACTAATGGAATTAATAAGCAGCCCTTGATTTGGAATGACGATACTTCTGCCCTGTAAGCGGCCAAGCGCGGCTTTGGCATTACCCAATTGACTGTAAATTTCGACATCCTCATAGAGGTTTTTGTCAATTGGCAGTTCCGGCAAGGTATTCCAGGGAACATTCCGGTCAGGGTTTATCGGGTATGGCATAATACAAATATATACTATTGACCTTAAAAATTAACTATTTTAATGTCAATGAGTTTAATGGCATTAAAATCATCTCGGATGATATTGACTACCTTAAAATAATGCAATTTTAAGGTATAACTTAAATTTCGCATTAACACGTCTTTGGAAACCATATTAACATAACGAAGTTTTATTAGGTAATACTGTCGGTACACTAAATTTTTAAGAATGGCACGTACAAGAATCCCTGAGAAAAAACAAATATCTATTGGTCGCATGCTTTTAAACGGAGCAATCAATATCAGACAAACCTCCCGGCAATTAGCCATTTCCAGAAACACAGTGAAAAGTTATATCAAAAAATACAAGGCATTTGCCGATAACCGTCCAGGCGGAGCAGTTTATCAAGATGTTGGAATTCCCGTTTTCAAAATCGAATATCCACAGAATGATAAATATCAGGAATTGATAAACGTCTTGTCATTATTAATAGGTTTAGATAAACCCGCCAGCGCAAAGGATGTCTGGCAATATCAGCGGTATATCCAGTCTGGCTACGTAATTTGGCGATTTATCCAAAAGGTTACAATCGCTCCGCGTTTTGCCTGCATTTTTCAAAATGGGCAAAAGAGAACAAAGTCGTGCTTCGTCACTTTTTGCAAGTGCTTACGATACCTGCGGAAGACTTGAAAATATTGAAACGATGGCGTAGATCCTCCGACAGACGTAAATGGGAACGGTCAGTGGTCATCATGGAGTCTTTTCATTCTAAATCGGCGGCTGATATTGCTATTAAGGTAGATCGCGGCGCTGATAAAGTATCGGATTGGATCAGGGACTACAAAGCAAAAGGCATTAAAGGATTCGAAAAGCAACCCCGTCGTGCGAATAAGGATATCATAAACGGAATCAAGGAAAAGCGCGACAATTTGGTAAGGCTAATTCATGAGTCCCCCAAATTACACGGGATCAATCGTACATCCTGGTTTCTGGCAGATTTATCTGCCGTTTATCAAAAGGTATATGGCATTTACATATCCGGCTCCACCATATCGGCTTATCTTAAAAAAGAGGGTTATGTTTACCGCAAGACAAGGGAAGTGTTGACAAGTCCAGATCCCAACTTCCGGGAAAAGATCGTAGCTCCTTTTCTGGAACATTGATAATAGAGTCAGCACCCGGGTGTGGTTATTTACTTTGCAGATTTGGATATTGATAGATATATTGGATAAACCAATAGGACTGACCCCTTACCGCCAATTTCCTTTCTTTTTCTAGAAGATTGAACTTAAGCACTAGAAGGTGGTCATTTTGAAATTGGCCAAACGGTGTCAATCAGGTGTGGTTTATCCACTATATTCAACTTTATAAATTTCTGAGCGCCAAATTAGGTATTGAATTCTTAAAGAATTTTGAGCCTGATCAAGATGCCCCCCGGTTAAATCCTATCGTATCCCTGTAAAATTGCGGCGAAATATCTGTTTTGCCTTTAAAAACCCGGCTGAAATAATACTCGTCCTCATAGCCGAGTTCCCACGCGATTTCTTTAATGGTCTTATCAGTAAGATATAATTCCCTTTTGGCCTCAATAATGATCCGTTCGGTGATCAGGTCTGATGGTGTTTTATTAAAATGATTTTTGGTGATCCGGGCAAGTGAAACCGGCGTTAGATTTAAAATATCGGCGTAATCGCTTGCAGAATGTTTTAACCGGAAATTGTCCTCGATCGCGTTTTTCAGGTTCTGGATCAAAAAATGTTGTTTACTGTTGGTGTTATCAGCATCCTGAAGGGTTTGCTGTTCAAGTTTTATCCTGGTGGCCATCACCAGTAATATTTTCACGTAAGAGACAAGCACCTCATCTTTCCTGAACTCTTCGTCTTTTAATTCATTGGCTATTTGTTCGATGAGGTTTAAGATCGTTTTTTTACAGCTTTTGTTGATGCAGACAAATGGCTGTTCATAGATATTGTTAAACAGGAGGCCGTTATTAGCTATTTCTTTATGGTGCCTGTAAATACAGAAAAAGTCATGATGAAACTGGATCGCGATACCCGTCAAAGTCCCTTTTGACAGCAACATAAATGGCTGGTAAGGATAGAATGCGAAAAGGGTATTTTCCTGGAAGGAATAGTCGCACATATCAACCCTGGCCAACCCTTCACCGGAAGTGATGAAGATGAGCGTGAAATAATTATTCCGCTGAATATGATCAAAATAGCTGTTATTGTCGAACTCAAATAGTTTGAACGACAAATTTCCGTTCTGCTGATTGACGAGTGTATATACAGATTGAGATAACATGGTACTTACGATTTAATAAATGTTTTACTGAACTGTTCGCTGAGGGCTTTACACTCATCCGAACAAATTCCGCTGGTGATCTTTGGACCGGTTCCCCATTTTGGTACGTCCGCTGTAGACAGGATATTAAATCGGGAAGTTGAACCACCAATATATGGTACAGAGGCCCCATATATCAGTTCAGGGATCTTGTGATGCCGGATCACGTAGGAACACATGATGCAGGGTTCATGCGTAGTATACATGATCGATCTTTCCAATTGGTCTGCATGTCCGTTTTTTACAGCATCCCTTACCGCTAATATTTCCGCATGGTTGGTAACATCACCCGAGGACCTCCCTGATTCTATACCGGTGCCGATCACATTTCCATCAGAAACGATGATCGCGCCCACAGGTGGATTGCCGGCCGCCAAAGCGATCTTAGCAAGCTCTAAACACTGGCGCATGTAAATATTATATTCCTCCTCCATGAGCTCCATTATAACGTTTGCCCCATTGGAAATTGGGATGGCACAATACATAAAATTACTTAAAAATAAATAATCATGGTGTACGCACAGGTAACCACTGCAAAGATGTGGTAGTCTTCCTTACCGGGGAATGGACAATTTTTACTTTATGATGGATGATTTTTTAATTCAAAAGCCTTGCTGTTTCCTGATATTGCAAAATTTTTGAGGCTGCAAAATTCAAATGCTGGCAGTTTGTCCGGCACATAATAAGCCGCCCCAACATAAATCGGGAACGGCTTTTCTGAGATCAGTCATTAGTAAAATCATTTCCTTCCAATAAAAACATAGCGGTAGAGCTCTGCTATGGCAGGTGTTATTTATCAGGAGCCCGGGCGTACGAAAGTTTGCCATCCCCGCATGGTTTCGATAAAGCGCTCGCTCAGTCCGCCCTGGCGCAGATATTCCGCTGTTACCGGCATCTTTGGGCTTTCGTACAGCGGGTTCGCTTTGACCTGAAGCGGGAAATCCCGCTGAAGAATGCCCGCCCGCGCGATCAGTACGAAGTCACAGCCTTCATCCAGTAATTCGCCCGCACGCTGCGCACTGTAGATCTTTCCGGCTGCCCCTAAACGGACGCCCTTGCGGGGAAGTTCGGTAAATATGCTGAGCAGGGTCTTTCCCTGGAATGTTCCTTCTCTGACGACCTGGGCCGAATCCCATAAGGCCAGGTCCAGGTAGTCGATGAGCTCACGATCAAAGATCTCTGCGGTGATCTCCCGCAGTTCCTCCAGGCGTAGTCCATAACGCTCGATCGATAAGCGCCAGCCGATCTGGAAATCCGGTCCGCAGGCCCGGCGAATACCCTCAATGACCTCAATCGTGAAACGCGCGCGGTTCTCTATGCTGCCGCCGTATTTATCCGTCCGGTCGTTCAGATTCGGCGACAGGAATTCTGAAAGGATCCATCCGAAAGCTCCATGAACTGAAACGCCGTCAAACCCTGCCAGCTGAGCTCTTTTGGCCGCCGCTATAAAACTGTCACGGATCCGCTCAACCTCTTCGGTCGTGATCGCTTTGACACCTTTTACCGTTTTGTCTGACGCAGGCGCGGGAATTCCCCCGACTTCCGGAACGGCGCGATGGCCCGCGTGGTGTAACTGCACTGCCGATAAAGCGCCGCCTTCGCGGATCGCTGTAGCCATACTGGTCAGCCCCGGCAAGTGGTCATCACTATGAATTCCCAGCTGTCGCTCAAACGCGATACCCCCGGCTTCTACAGTAGCCGCGCTGGTTTGGATCAGCGCGTAACCGCTTTGCGCAAGCTGCTCAATCCAAAATTGATCATATTCGGATGCCGTGCCGTCAAATTCACTTTGCTGGCTGGTCAAAGGGGCCATCATGAAACGGTTTCTCATTGCCTTGCCGTGCAGCAAAGTAAGGGGTTTGAATAGATCACAGACTGCCATTTCGATTAAGTTTATTGATATTGTTTTTATATACTCTATGACAAAGATGCCCAGGAAATTGCCCCTATAGAATGGATGATTTGCACTATCTAATGGATGATTTTGGATATCGTACAAAAAAAGCCACCCCAACCGAAGTTGGGAATGGCTTCCCTCACATCACTCATCAATAAAGATTATTTCCAGCCACCGCCAAGCGAGCGGTAAAGCTCTGCTACGGCACTTAACTGCTGGCGCTTAACAGAGGCCAGTTCGAGTTCACTTTGCAGCACATTACTTTGTGCCGTAATCACCTCCAGGTAGTTAGCCATGCCATTCTTAAATAACAGGTTGGCATTGCCTGTAGCCTGCTGCAGGGTGGTTACACGATTTGCAGCAATGGCCTGCCGTTCTTTCAATTTTTCAATTTTTACGAGGGCATCCGATACTTCACCAACGGCATTGAGTACAGACTGGCGGAATTGCAGCACGACCTTCTCGCGCTCAATTTTTGATACCTCGTATTGGGTTTTTAATTTTTTGCGGTTAAATATGGGTTGCAAAACACTACCCGCTACCGTGCCGAATAAGGATGCCGGTATATTGAACCAGTTACTGGCCTTTAAGGAGTTTACGCCACCCGCGGCTGTTATATTCAGCACGGGATACATGTTGGCTTTATTGAAACCAACATTTGCATTGGCGACATTAAGCGCTAACTCGGCACTCCGTACATCCGGTCTGCGGCTCACGACTTCTGATGGCAGCCCGGTCGGCACGCCCTCTGTTACCCTAAGCTGATCTAAACGCGTATTGCGTCCGATCTGAGCAGGCAAAGCACCGGTAAGGATGCGCAGGGCATTTTCCTGTATGGCGATGTTCTGCTCAAATTCGGGCACCAGTTGAGCGGCTGCCAGTTGCTGTGCTTCAGCCTGCTGAACAGCCAGGGAAGTCACCTGTCCCGCCTGCAACTGCAATTTGATAATTTGAAGCGTGCTATCGTTCAGCCTTACATTGCGACGGGCAATGTCCAGCTGTTCGTCCAGCATCAACAGGTTATAATAGCCTTGTGATACCGATGAGACGATATTGGTTTGGATCGCCTTCCTGGCTTCAGCCGTTTGCAGGTATTGAGCCAGCGCGGCTTTACTCTGATTACGGATCTTACCCCAGATATCGGCCTCCCATGATAACGAAAGATTAGCGTTGTAATCTTCGATATGGTTAGTACCTAAAAACTGGCCTACGGTTAAACCATTCAAACTATTGTTTGACGGATTGCTGGTATTCGCCGAAACGTTCAGGTTGACCTGTGGCGTGTAATTAAATTTGGTCTGTTTGAACAGCAGCCGCGAGGATTCGATGTTTTTTAATGCGATCTGCATATCATAATTGTTGCTGATCGCACTATCGATCAGCTGTTGCAGGGTAGCATCAGTAAAAAAGTTTTTCCACTGTATGTCAGCAATGCTGCTTGTATCGGCAGTGGCAACGGCATTCCTGAAAGCAGCAGGCAATGCCGGTTTCGGTGTCTCTATGTTCCTGGAAACGTTGCAGGCGCTTATGATCATCAGTAAGGTGAGCCCGCTTATTATTTTTTTCATTTGTTGAGATATTGATATTATGATAATTCCGGTTCTAACTGTTTGATGTCATGCCCGTCTTTAGCATCGTCCGGATGCTTTTCAACCGGTGCCCCGCTAACTTTTTCCTGCAGGTGCTGGAATATGATGAACAGGACCGGTATAATGAACAAGCCTAATAACACACCGGATACCATGCCGCCGGCTGCGCCAATGCTGATAGAATGGTTACCCTGCGCAGATGGCCCTGTAGCAATACTCATCGGAAACAAACCGGCCACAAACGCAACCGAGGTCATGATGATCGGGCGGAGCCTGAGTTTCGCTGCTTCTATCGCTGCTGAAACCAGCGACTGCCCGGCCTTTCTTCGCTGAACGGCAAACTCCACGATCAGGATCGCATTCTTAGCAAGCAGACCAACCAGCATGATCAGGGCTACCTGTACATAGATGCTGTTGGAAATACCGGTTAACCCGATGGCCACAAACACACCGAATATTCCTGCTGGCAGGGATAAGATTACCGCCAGTGGAAGGATATAACTTTCGTATTGCGCTGCCAGCAAGAAGTAAACAAACACCAGACATAAGATAAAGACAAGTGTTGACTGCCCCCCGGATGCGATCTCTTCACGCGTTTGACCGGAGAATTCGTAGGAATAGCCTTCCGGCAGTTGCTTTGCAGCTACTTCCTCAACCGCTTTGATAGCAGCACCGGAACTGAACCCGGTCTTCGGTATGGCGTTGACCGAGATTGAGTTAAACATGTTATATCTGGAAACCGTCTCTGATCCATATACACGGGTTAGTTTCACCAGCGTGTTCATTGGAACCATATCACCCATTTTGTTCTTAACAAAAACACGGTCTATGGATGACGGATCCGCCCGGTCAACAATATCCGCCTGCACCATCACGCGGTAATATTTACCAAAACGGTTAAAATCTGATGCCTGGGCGCTACCGAAGTAAGCCTGCATGGTTTCCAGGATATCTTTTACGTTGACACCCAGCTGACCTGCTTTGTCATCATCGATTTCCATCTGTAATTGCGGGTAGTCTGCTTTAAAGCTGGTAAAGGCTACGCCAATTTCAGGACGTTTCATTAATTCTGCGATAAACTGCTGGGAGATATTACTGAACTTATCCAGTTTACCACCTGTTCTGTCCTGCAACACCAGGTCTAATGCTTCCACACTGCTAAAACCCGGAACTGTCGGGAAACTGAAAACGAATGCACCGGCCCCGGTAATTGCACTCATTTTACCTCTTGCCACGTCCATAACCGCATCGAGGTTTCTTACTTTACCCCGCTCTTTGTTCGGCTTCAATAAAATGTATATGATGCCTTTGGACGGACTCATGGAGTTGGTCAGTACGTCAAAACCGGAAATGGCGGTCACAAAGCGCACAGCATCCATTTTCTTTAAGCTGATTTCGGCCTCCTTCATTACCTTTTGAGTACCGTCCAGTGTGGTACCGGATGGTGTATTTACAGCAATAGCGATGAATCCCTGATCTTCGGTGGGTATAAATGCGGACGGCGTAAATTTGATCATCACGACAGTGGCCACCGTTACGAGTGCTAAACCAGCCATGCTGAGCCATTTATGATTGATCAGGAATTTTAAGCCGCCTATATAACGATTGGTGATGGCGTTAAAACTGCTGTTGAACCCAATGAAGAACTTTTCTTTAAAGCTTCTGTTGACAGCTGTTCCTTCTACATGATCGTGCGAATGGACATCTTTCAGGAACAATGCAGCTAATGCCGGGCTTAAAGTTAAAGCATTCACTGCCGAAATGACGATTGCTATGGCCATGGTAAAGGCAAACTGGCGGTAGAACAGGCCGGTTGAACCTTCCATAGAACCCACCGGCACGAACACGGCCGCCATCACCAACGTGATAGAGATGATCGCACCGGAAATTTCATGCATGGCTTCATGGGTAGCCGCTTTCGCCCCCAGACCTTTATGCTCCATCTTGGCATGGACCGCCTCGACGACCACGATCGCATCATCCACTACGATACCGATGGCCAGGATCAGCGCAAACAGTGTCAGTAAGTTGATCGAGAAACCAAAGATATGCATGAAAAAGAATGTGCCTAATATCGCCACGGGGACAGCAATAGCCGGGATCAATGTCGACCTGAAATCCTGCAGGAACAGGAATACCACGATGAATACCAAAACAAATGCTTCTATCAATGTATCTTTAACCTGGTCAATTGATTCATCCAAGGCTATTTTAGTACTAAAAAAGATCTGGTGTTTGATCCCTGCCGGAAAGCTTTTCGAGGCCTTTTCCATCGCTTTCCTAACCGCAATCTGCGTCTCATTTGCGTTGGCACCTGATAACTGAAGGATACCGAGGACCACGCCTTTTTTACCGCTTAAACGCGTTAAGCTGTTGTAAGAAAAAGTACCTAATTCCACTCTCGCCACATCTTTTAAGCGAAGTACTGATCCGTCGGCATTGGATCTGATCGCGATATTCTCATATTCTTCCGGCTTGGTTAACTTACCTTTGTATTTGATCACATATTCGAATATCTCCTTACTGTGCTGACCGAATTTACCCGGCGCGGCTTCCAGACTTTTATCCTGGATGGCACGCGTCACTTCGTCGGGAGTGACCTGGTGGGCCGACATTTGTGATGGGTTTAACCATACCCGCATAGAATAATCCTTGGACCCGCCGTATATACTTGCCTGGCCTACGCCCGGAATACGTTTTAATTCAGGGAGGATGTTGATCTCTGCATAATTGCCCACAAAGGTTTGGTCATATTTGGATTCATCCTCTGTATACAGGCCGATACCCATCATGAAGGTAACGTGTTGCTTAGAAGTGGTGATCCCTTGCTGGATAACTTCAGCGGGTAAATGACTTAATGCCTGTGATACCCGGTTTTGTACGTTGATCGCTGCCTGGTCCGGGTTAGTGCCCAGTTTAAAGTAAACGGCAATCGATAAGGTACCATCATTACTGGCAGTTGAATTCATATAGGTCATATCTTCAACACCGTTGATGGATTCCTCCAGCGATGGTGCTACGGAACGCAACACGGTTTCTGCATTCGCGCCCGGATAAAGAGCACTTACCACTACTGAGGGCGGTGCAATATCGGGGAACTGTTGTATGGGCAACTTGATCAAACTGATCACACCCAATATCACCAGTATGATGGAGATCACTGTCGCCAATACTGGTCTTTGTATAAATACTTTGAACATGGTCGTAAAACTTAGTTTTTGTTAATTAATTGGGCTGTTTTATCCGCGGCTTTGTCCGGGTGAATCTCCTGCCCGTCCTGCAAGCGGTCAAAACCGCTCAGTACGATCTGGTCGCCCGACTTTACACCATCTTTAATGAGATATTTGTCGCCGCTTTTGCCAATGACCGAGATCTGCGTTTTGGCTACTTTGTTATCTTTGCCGACTGCAAAAACAAATACCTTATCCTGCATCTCTACGGTGGCAGATTGGGGTACCAGGATGGCATCGTCATGCTGCAGGCCCAGCCTGATCTTACCGGTATTACCCGAGCGTAAAATGCCGCTGGCATTTGGAAAGCTGGCTCGTAAAGTGATCGCTCCGGTGTTTTTATCGAACTGACCATCGATCATATCAATTTTACCCTTTGCAGGATACGCGGACTGGTCAGCCAGAACCAGTTCAACCGGCGGTAAATGTTTGATCCTGTCAGCAGGCGTTTTGCCTGGGTAATGCAGGTTGAAACTGTTAAAATCATTTTCTGCCAAAGCGAAGTAAACATGCACCTCGTGGATATCAGACAGCTGCGTTAAGGCGATCTGGTCAGCAGGGGAAACTAAGCTTCCCTGTTTCTTGGGAATGCGGCCGATATAACCGCTTACGGTTGCTTTAACATTGGTATAGCTTAAATTGATCTGGGCCGACGCAACATTTGCCCTGGCCTGTTCTGCATTCGACCGGGCGATCTGAAGCGTGGTCTTTGCGGTTTTTAGCTGAAAATCTGAAACGACCTTATTCTCTACGAGCGGGGTGAGTTTATCCACTTCCAGTTGCGCGTTCAGGATTGCCGCTTCAGCAGCGTGCAAGCTTGCTTTGGCATTATTTAACGCCTCTTTAAAAGGCTGCGCATTGATTTGGAATAAGGTTTGCCCTGCAGAAACATAAGCGCCCTCGTTAACTAAAACACTTTGTAAATATCCGCTGACCTGTGGGCGGATATCAATATCTACCGCACCCTGAATGGATGCCGGGTATTCCTGGAAAGTAGTTTCGGAAGCACTGGCGATAGTGCCTACCGGCAATGACGGCGGCGGGGCCTGGGGTGTTTGCGGTGTTGATGAACAGCCGTATAATGCAATGGCGACAAGCGCTAAAATGATATTTTTCATTTGATTAATTTTTTAATGATGTTAATTGGAAGAATCAGTACTGCCTGATGGCAGACAATGAGTTAAATCGGTTAACGGCGAAAAATAAAAGAACACCGTTAACGAAGGGTCAAAAGCTAAGTTGCTTTTGCAATGGAATTGATGATATCGCTTATCGCGACTTTCAGTACCTGGTTATTCATTTCATCGGAATACCCTCTTTTCAAGATATTAATAGAAATTAGCCCGTGAACAACAGACCAGAAAGTGTAATATTTTAAGCAGATGACATCCGGGGAAGGGTTAGCCGAATTCATCAGGCTTACGATCACTTCCCTGAATTGGTTAAGCGGATTCTTGGACTCCGGCAGCTCTTCGACTACACCACAGCAACAGTTGATCTGTACACCGAACATGAGCTGGTAGAGTTCCTGGTTCGCGAATGCGAAGTCCCAGTAGGCCAGCCACATCGCTTCCAGTTGACTTGCCGGAAGATCGTGCTTATTTCGGGCCGCCTGTATATCTTTTGACAGGATCAGGTAGCCGCGCCTCGTGAGTTCAAGCAATATGGCTTCTTTGTTATTGAAATATTCATAGATAACGGGCGGCGTATATTCAATTGCATCAGCAATTTTGCGCATGCTTAAAGACTGCCATCCTTCCTCAATCGCGATGCGCAGCGATGCATCCAGGATATTGATCCGGGTTTCATCTTTTAAGCGTTGAATTCTGTCTTTACTTGCCACTTTTGTGTTATTAAATTGTCTAACGGCGTTACGAAACGGAAACTTTGTTACTTGTGTTGATTTCCTTAAAGTATTTCGATTAGCCGGGAATAAGATCACTGCTCCCGGATCTGGCCGGAAACAGTGATCAGTAATAATTTTAGAAGATCAGGATGTTATACCCCTCATTTCTCAGGTTAAGGAAACTTGGAAGTCCTGGTGTTCCGGGTACTTCGTTATCACCCAACAGGTCGTAACCCGATACTTCGGTTCCGAATACAGCAACGCAGCCATTGGAAAGCCCGTGAACATGATCCTTCACTTCCTTATAAAGCCCGTAAACCGGATGCTCAGGTTTTTCCAGTTGCTCAGGCCACCTGATGCCGGCACCTTGGAAAATAATTTTTACATCTTCACCTGCATGTTTGAATTCATATGCCGATGCCAAAGCGTTGAATACGCGTCCGAGTGCTTCTTCTGAACCAGCCTTGGGATCAGACAGAATTATGATAGCTGTTTTGCTCATATTATCTTTTGTATTTATTTACAATGCAAAGATGCCCTGCTATTCATTCGTCATGAATGGAGGATTCCTACTATCTAATGGATGATTTTTTATAAAGCTGGCACCGTTGCGCTAACAGAAATGATTCATATGACAGACCGGCTTTCATTGACCAGCCACATCATTTTTTGAAAATAAAAAGGCCTGCAAGTAGAATACTCGCAGGCCTTTCCATATGGTTTGACAGATACTAAGGCGACGGTGAAACAGACAATATCACCTTTCAGTGTGCATAAGATCAGCGTTTATAACTGACAATAGTTCACGGATCATTTTAGCCGTGGCGCCCCAGATCTTGTGGCCCTCTACTTCATAATGCGGTGTTAAAACCCGGTCACCAGGAATCAGGATTTCGCTGCATCCGACGCTGTTTGGCTCCCAAAAATGATCAATCCGGGTTTCAAAAACAGCTTTGACTTCTCTGGGATCGGGCAGGAATTCCGGCCTGTAATTGAGGTAGCCGATGACCGGAAGCACCAGAAAATCGCTTGGTGCGATATAGATCTCGGTGAGCGTTCCCAATATTGTTACGTCTGCTATCTTCAACCCGATCTCTTCCTGCGCCTCGCGGAGCGCGGTTTGGATCAGATCGCTGTCAGTCACTTCGTGCCTGCCGCCCGGAAATGCAACCTGCCCCGAATGAACGCCATCATAGGAATTCCGCAATATCAAAGGCAAATAGATCCCATCCCTGAAAGGATATAACAACATTAATACAGCGCTCTTCCGGGATCCTTCGTTAGGTTTGATACCAAGATATGCCGCGGATGTGGCTTCCATCATCTGGTGAGCCGCTTCACCGGGAAGCTGCTCTTTCAGGTTACAACTAAGCTTTTCTATAAATGAAGAGAATGTTTTTTTTGCAGCCATATCAGGTATTTTAAAACGGTTCATTGCCGTAGTGAGAGTTAGCAGCCATTGATCACGGCGAGTTTGGAAAAACGATCGTCTGCCATCCCCGTAAGTGATTGATAAAGCGCTCGGGAAGTCCTCCCTGACGTAAATGTTCTGCCATCACCGGCATTTTTACGCTTTCGTAAGCCGGGTTTGCCTTTACCTGAAGCGGAAAGTCCCGCTGAATAATTCCTGCCCGCGCGATCAGCACAAAATCGCAGCCTTCATCCAGCAACTCTCCGGCACGCCGGGCGGTCATGATCTTGCCGGCTACACCCAGGCGAACGCCCTTGCGGGGAAGCTCTGTAAAAAGACTGAGCATGCTTTTTCCCTTGAATTGTCCTTCGTGAACGACCTGGGCTGAATCCCATAAAGCCAGGTCCAGGTAGTCGATCAGCTCGCGATCAAAGATATAAGCGGTAACAGCACGCAGTTCTTCCAAAACCAGTCCATATCGCTCGATAGATAAGCGCCAGCCGATTTGAAAATCAGGGCCGCATTCCCGGCGAATACCCTCGATGACTTCGATTGTCAGACGTGCACGGTTCTCCAGGCTTCCCCCGTACTTATCATTACGGCCATTCAAATAGGGTGACATAAATTCGGAAAGGATCCAACCAAAAGCTCCGTGTACGGCGACGCCATCGAACCCTGCGAGCTGGGCTCTCTTTGCGGCCGTGATAAAGCTGTCGCGGATCCGCTCCACCTCTTCGGTGGTGATCGCATCAACTCCAGGTACCGTGTCGCTCGAAGCGGGTGCAGGTATACCTCCTAAGAGCGGATTGGCACGGTGTCCGGCATGGTGTAATTGCACTGCGGACAAACCGCCGCCCACTCGTATGGTTGACGCTATCCTTGTCAGCCCCGGCAAATGTTCATCGCTGTGAATACCAAGCTGGCGGGCAAACGCAATGCCACTTGCTTCCACAGTAGTAGCGCAGGTTTGGATCAGTGCATAACCGCTTTCTGCAAGCTGTTCGTACCATATATGGTCAAATTCGGATGCCGTACCGTCGAATTCACTTTGTTGATTTGTAAGCGGTGCCAGCATGAAACGGTTTCGCATGGCCGGACCATGTAGCAACGGCAGCGGCTTAAACAGATCAGATACAGCCATCTTGATTATATTTTACTTTATACATCATTTCTATTGTTTAGCATTCACAAGTATCACCTGAACACGATCCCCCGTTACTTGGCAGCAGAACATGTTGACTGTTTAACCAATCGTTGACAACGATTTTCAGGCCGTCATAATCCTGGAATCCACGGGTGATGACTTTAATGTTTCCGTTATCGATGGTAAGCAGCGTCGGAAAGCCCTGAACGCCTAGCTGACGGCTAAATTGAAAGCCCTGATTTGTTTTTAGCTTCATTTCTTCGGAATGGAACCGCTCCAAAAAGACCGGCTTCTCAACGCCGATTTCTGCAGCCAGTTCTGCGAGTACCGCGCCATTGGTAATATCCTTTCCTCCTACGTAGAATGCTTTTTGCATCAGGCTCAGAAACACGAAGTCCTGATCAGGCAACAATTCCTTTATCACCATCAATGCACGGCTTGACGGTTCGGTATCATAGCGGAAGGTATCAGAGATGAACTTCATCGAGTGATCGAAAAACTGTCCGCTCCGCGCGTTTACATTGTTCCAGTGATAAGCCAGGAATTCCTTATACTCATCGTCAACAACTTGCTTGCTATAGGGCGAAAATCCGCCTGAAATGATCTCAAGGTCTATATCTTTGTAGTTCTCTTTCAATTTTTTTACGGCAGGACTAAAGCCATAGCACCACGAACACATTGGGTCTGTGAAATAATACATTTTCATAATTCCAACTTTTACTTCTGAATAGTTTTGTTTACTTAGCAAAGGTGCTGTGTCAATCCTTTTAATAGAATGGAGGATTTTTACTATCTGATGGAGGATTTTTTAAAAGTTGACAAGTCCGCATTGACTTATTGCCGGGAGTGATGAAGGACGCTGACCAGGGTATTTGGCATAGGCATTCACACGATTAAAATTAATGTTGTGCTGTCAGGTAACAGCTTATCCGATGAGACAATTCAGCAGATGTCAAACTGCATTATTCCTGATAAGTCAATTTCTTTAACGGGGTAAGATAGCCAAGGACAGGGGAGCCGTGATTTTCCGGATGATATGGAAACGCCATGGTTTTGAGATATCAGGTTATTTTGCATTCCCAGGAAATATTGATGGAAAGATAGCATATATCAGCGGTATATCCAAGCATTGAGCCAATTAAGTATTTGATCCTTTAATGCATTGCCTGTGTTTTTCCCCCCAGCTTTCGAGCAATTGAATGATGGGGGCCAACTCATAGCCTATAGAGGTTAACTCGTATTCCACCCTGACTGGYACTTCAGCATAAACTGACCGGCTAATGATCTTATGGTCTTCCAGTTTCCGGAGTTGTAGGGTGAGCATACGTTCCGTGATGTTTGGCAGGGATTTTTTCAGTTCGCAAAATCTAAGCTTACCATTGATCAACCAGGAACAGATGGGGATAGCCCATTGTCCGCCCAGGAGGATGGATGCGTAAACCTCTGAACAATGGTCAGCCAGGGCCTGCTTGTTGGCAAAATTGGTGGATGTTTCTTTGATTTTAGACACTACTTACATTTTTTATAGTACCCTACAATGGGTTGCTAATGTACACTATCTAAATAAGCGCACCTACCTTTGATGCATAATTTGACTATAATATGAAAACATTAATTATCGTAATCCATCCCGATATTGAAAATTCTGTAATAAATAAAAGATGGGTCAGAGAGTTAGAAAAATTCCCGGAAAGGTATCGTGTACACCAATTACACGAGGTTTATCCTACACAGCAATTTGATATAGCGGCAGAACAAAAGCTGATCGAAGAACATGATCGGATCGTTTTGCAGTTCCCTTATTATTGGTTCAATTGCCCGTTTTTATTAAAAAAATGGATGGACGAGGTGTTTACACGAGGCTGGGCATATGGCAGTCAAAGTGGCCATAAGTTAAAAGGAAAAAAATTCGCCATTGCTACATCATTAGGTCTAAAGGAAGAAGAAGTGCAGCCTGGCGCAACTTACAAGTATTCGCTTGAAGAAATAACCCGGCCTTTTGAATTAACATTTGAGTATTTAAAAGCAATTTACAAACCTCTTTTTGCTTACTACGGAATGACCTATAATCCTTCGGAAGAATGGGTTGAAAAAAGCGTGCTGTTATACCTTGATTTTCTGAATCAATTGGCTGCTGACAATGATTAGCTAAACGCCGCATAACCAAATTTTGCAATTGCATAGATAAAGTTTAAAGACAATTTTCTGTCGACACAGGTGTGCGACATAGTTTATATAATATGAAAACTTTGATTATCGTCATCCATCCTGATATTAATAAATCAGTAATAAATAAGAGATGGGTCCAGGAGTTAGAAAAATTCCCTGACAAGTATCATGTACATCAACTACAGGAGGTGTATCCTAACCAACAATTTGACATTGCAGCGGAACAAAAACTGATCGAAGAACATGATCAGATCGTTTTTCAGTTTCCTTACTACTGGTATTATGTACCTGCGTTGTTAAAAAAATGGATGGACGAGGTTCTTACGTATGGCTGGGCATATGGCACCACCAGCGGTTATAAATTAAGGGGGAAAAAAATAGCAATGGCTACCTCTGTTGGCTTAAAAGAAGAAGAGCTGCAAACTGGTGGGGCTTACAAGTATTCACTTGAAGAACTAACCCGCCCATTTGAACGTACATTTAGTTATGTAAAAGCCGATTACCAGCCGCTATTTGCTTATTATGGAATGGCTTATAATCCCTCAGAAGAATGGATAGAAAAAAGCGTTCCGTTGTACATCGATTTCCTGAGTCAGCTAACTGAGGGAACCAACGCGGCCTAACTACGGGAAATAATAACAATACCGGAAGTTTTGATAAATGATTAAATAACTTAAAATATATTTTATTAATCTCCGATAGAAACGGAATGGTCGGCTTAATTGGTCAAGAGGAGCGAAAGAAAAACGTTCCCGCAGATTCAAAAAAGCAAAGGCTGGACTATATGTACGGCGGCATTGGAACTATCTCAAAATCAGATCACGCATTTCTATTCACAAAAAAAAGATACCGAAGAAATGGTCAAACTCATAGACCTGCTACTAATCAAATATCAAAATGAGGAAAAACTTTACTTTTCCTGGGATGCTGCATCCTGGCACGCCTCTAAAAAGTTGGTCAGCTATATTGAGCAATTGAATAGCGACAGTTACCGGCTTGTCCACAAGACACCATTGGTGGAATTGGCACCACTCCCGGCTTCTGCACAATTTTTAAATGTGATTGAATCTGTATTCAGTGGACTGGCTAAATCCATTATTCACAATAGCGATTATACAAGTCTTGACGAATGCAAGGCAGCTATCACCTTATATTTTCAAACCAGGAACAATCATTTTATATTAAACGCGCAAAAGGCAGGCAACAAAATATGGGGCAAAGAATTAGTTGTTCCTACATTCAAAGACAGCCATAATTGTAAAGATCCCAGGTATAGGTAAAACGGTCGCAATAAAACAACTCGGGACTACATAAACCGTCTTCTATGTGGCGTTAATAGCACGTTTGACATATTTTGATTTGAAAAGATCTCTTGTAAGCTTTAGCGAAATTTTAAATTTTATGTTAGAAAAAAGCTTCGGTGTATTTTATTACTTAAAGCAAGCTAAAAATCAAAAGGATGAAAAAAGATATGTTTATCTCCGCATTACAGTAGATGGCATTCATCGTGAACTTTCAATTAAAAGGCAATGGGCGCTTAGCCAATGGAATACATCGTTTGGTAGAGCCATAGGTGACAATAAAGAAACAAGGGAATTAAACTCTTATCTGGATCTTATTTTAAGCAAGGTTTATCAAGCAAAAACCAAACTATATGAACGCAATAAGCCCGTAACTGCTGAAACTATAAAAGAGGTACTTTTAGGAAAAGATGAAAAGAAATATTTCATTAAGGCAGTGTTTCTGGAACACAATATTCAAATGAAAGCTTTAGTAGGAAAAAATGTTGCTGAAGGTACGCTAACTCGATATAAGACAGCCTACTCGCATATAAGCAATTTTATTAGATGGAGATATGAAAAAGAGGATATGGAACTAGGAGAGTTAAATTACGAATTTATAGACCAATTCTTATTCTGGCTTAAGAGCGAAAAGAATTGCGGGCACAACACAGCTATAAAGTATTTAGGCAACTTTAAAAAAATTATAATCGGAAGTCTGAAAAGCGGACTATTAAAAAAAGATCCTTTTCAAGGTGTTAAAATCAAACGCATAGAAGTATATCCTACTGTCTTAACTAAAGAGGAAATAGTTAAAATAATTAATAAAAGGTATGATATTGAAAGACTAAAATATGTGCGTGACATATTTCTGTTTAGCTGTTACACCGGACTGTCATACATTGATGTATATAGATTACAAAGCTCTGATATAGTAACAGGAATTGATGGAGAAAAATGGATAATGACGGCCCGAAAAAAGACAGATTCCCCTACAAGGCTTCCATTACTTCCTTGTGCACTAAAGATTTTAAAGCGATACAAAAATCATCCGAAATGCTTAGATAACGGAACTATTTTGCCTGTCCTGACAAATCAAAAAATGAATTCATACCTGAAAGAAATAGCAGATACATGTTGCATAAAAAAGAAACTTACTTTTCATACCGCCAGGCATACTTTTGCCACAACGATAACGCTCAATAATGGAGTACCAATGG